>NZ_KI914918.1:31892-58539 GCF_000520575.1 Arthrobacter sp. I3 | reverse complement strand
CCGAGCGTCCGACGTCGGCCACCTCCCGCCCGGGCACCGCCGCAGGCGCGGGCCAGACCGCCGACGGCAGCATGCGCTACGCCGGTGAGCGGCGTGCCCCCGCCCGCGTCGCCGTCGCGCTGACCGTCCTCGGCGCCGCGATTCATGCGGCCGGCGTGATCACCCGCGCGCTCGGTGCCGGCCGGGTGCCGTGGGGCAACATGTACGAATTCCTCACCACGGGCGCGTTCGTGGCCGTGGCCGTCTTCCTGCTGGTGCTGATCCGCCGCGACCTGCGCTTCCTGGGCACGTTCGTGATCGGACTGGCCATCATCATGCTGGTTGCCGCCTCCATCGCGTTCTGGACCCCCGTGGGCCACCTCGTGCCGGCGCTGCAGAGCTACTGGCTGATCATCCACGTTTCCATCGCGGTAATGTCCTCGGCCCTGTTCACCCTGACCTTCGCGATGTCCGCGCTGCAGCTCGTGCAGTCGCACCGGCAGAAGACCATCGCCGCCGGCGGAGCCGACAAGCTCGGGTTCATGCGCCTGGTAATGTCCTCGGCCCTGTTCACCCTGACCTTCGCGATGTCCGCGCTGCAGCTCGTGCAGTCGCACCGGCAGAAGACCATCGCCGCCGGCGGAGCCGACAAGCTCGGGTTCATGCGCCTGGTCCCGAACGCCCTGAGCCTGGAGAACCTGTCCTACCGCATCAACGCGATCGCGTTCGTCGGCTGGACGTTTACGCTTATGTTCGGCGCCATCTGGGCGGAGAAAGCCTGGGGCCGGTTCTGGGGCTGGGACACGAAGGAAGTCTGGACGTTCGTGATCTGGGTGGTCTACGCCGGATACCTGCACGCCCGCGCCACCCGCGGCTGGACCGGAACCCGAGCCGCCTGGCTGTCGATCGTCGGCTACCTGTGCGTGGTCTTCAACTTCACGATCGTGAACCAGTTCTTCAACGGCCTGCACTCCTACTCGGGACTGTAAGCCGCACCCCAGCCCATAACCGCACCCGGGCCGTAACCGCACCCGGGCCGTAACCGCACCCGGGCCGGGTGCTTCCGGGGCTGCGCGGGCCCGAACTCTCTCGATTTGCCACAGATGGCCGCTATGCCCCGTGCTTAGCGGCCATTCGTGTCAGGTGGGCGCGCTGCGCGGGGGGTGGGGCAGTGCGGCATGGCGTGGCGTGGCGGACATCTGCGTGCTGGCAGCTGGGCGCGCTGGGCATGGCTGAGGGGCTTCGGGCGGGTGCTTCCGGGGCTGCGCGGGCCCGCCCCCCCATCGATTCGCCACAGATGGCCGCTAAGCCGAGGCGCTTAGCGGCCATCCGCGTCAGATTGGTGCGCTGCACGGCGATTAGGGCAGTGCGGCATGCCGTGGGGGCGCCAGGGTGCGTCTGCCTCGGCCGCGAGCTGCGGACGGCGCGTTTGGACGCGGGCCCGGAGGGGGCTGCGCGGGCCCGCTGTCTCGATTTGCCACAGATGGCCTCTATGCCCCGTGACTAGCGGCCATCTGTGTCAGATGGGTGAGGTTGGGGGCGGGCACGGTGACGTTGCCCGGGCTTCGGGCTTGGGCCGGGAGTCCAGCCGCGCTCCAACAGCGCCGCACGCACGCGGGTAGCCGCGGCCGGCTCCATCCCAGGGCCGGGCGGGGTCAAGTGCCATTGGGTCAAGACGACGACGCGCCACCCGGCATCCCTGGCGTTCTCATCCCGGAAGATGTCGCTGCGACGCTGGGCCGGACTGGCGTGATGCCCGCCGTCGTACTGAATTGCGATCTTTTCTTCTTCGTAGGCGAGGTCCGGGTCCTGGATCCAGCCGCCGGTCTCATCGAACATTGGCACGTTGATTGCGGGTTCGGGCAGGCCATGCCGAATCAGGAGCAGCCGGAGTTCGGTCTCTTTGGGGGAGTCCGTGTCGGCGCGAATCAGGGACCGGGCCCGCATGGCGCGCCGGTAGCCCGCCCTGCCTTGCTTCGCGGCGAGGAACGCGTCCAGCTCATGGATCGTGGTCAATGGATTTCTCCGCCGCAGCAGGAAATCCCCGGCGACTACCAAGTCATCGAGGCCTAGGATGCCTGCGAGATCGAACCACGTCCGCAGTGGGGAGGTGCAGCTAACCCTCACCCCAGTTACGATCTCCTCCGGTTCGAGTGCCTGCTGATGGCCCACCACATTCTTATGCCGCACCGCCCGCTGGCCCGGCCGACTCGTCAGATGGATGACAGCCAGGTTCTCCAAGGCCTGCGGCAGGGGAAATCCCCACAACACTGCCGCAGACAGGTGGCTCACGATTGCGCCCGTCACGGCAGTCAGGGCATGCACACGTTTCAGCAAACTGTCCGGGGTGGCGGCCGTGGCGCGCACCCCGTAACAGGGGCTGACGAGATCCCTGGCCCGGGTCCGTCGTCGCCCCACCCCGGCAGTGCGGGCCTCGGCCACGGTGAAGGGCTGGTTTCGAAGATGCGGGGGGAGCTCACTGGGCGGGCGCATACGGGCATTCTGCGCCCGCGCCGAAGGGGCTTGCAGGTTATCCACAGCGCGGGAAGGGTGTGGGGGAGGAGTGGCCGGTGTGGGCAGCAGGAGCGGGTGCGGATGCGAGGCGGCGGTTTGCCGGAGGTGGCCGCTTTGAGCGTGGGATTCCGGCCATCTGCGGCGAACGGCCGCAGTTGGATGCCCGGGGTGTGACGGGGGACGGCCGGAGATGGGAAAGGGGCGTCTGGGCCTGGTGCGCGTACACAATGGCCAGAGGTGGTGTGGGCAGCAGGGGCTGGCGCGAATGAGGGGCGGCTGTTTTCCCGTGGCGGCCATTTGCCGGAGATGGCCGCTTTGAGCGTGGGATTCCGGCCATATGCGGCGAACGGCCGCAGTTGGATGCACGGAACGGTGCTATTTGACTGCTACGTGACTGTTACTTGACCTCGTCGGTGCCGGGCGTTCCGGCGTCGCCGGGTTCGTGGGCACCGCCGGCGCCTTCGCTGCCGCCGGCTTCCGCGTTGCCGGCGTCGTGCTTGCGGTCCTTGGCGTCGAGTTCTTCCTTGAGCTTCTTGAGCCTGTCGGCCTCGGCCTGGTTGCGGTGGCGGATCTCAAGGTTGCGCAGGAATTCGGGGTCGTCATCGGGCGCTACCGGGTGGCTGTAGGCGACCGGTGCGGTGTCCGTGGCGCGGGGGCGTCCCATGAGAAACCACAGGGTGGCGCCGACCACGGGGAGGAGGACCTGCACGAAAATCCAGGCGGTCTTGGAGATGCCCCTGGTCAGCCGCGCGTCAGTGCGGATGAGGTCCACCAGTCCATAGACAAACACGGCCAGTATGACGATCGGAACCACTACACGGAGCATATCTTCAGTCTAGCCGTCGGGCGCCTCGACGGCGCCGGTCACTATGCCCGGGTGCTGGCTGCCGGCACCGCGGACGAGGGGAGCGGGATGGCCGAAGCAGCGCGCCGTCCTGGCGGCTAAACTTGAGGCGTGGCTTTCCTCAAATACACCCTTATTCGACTGGCGCTGTTTGCGCCCTTGTTTGCGCTCTTTCTCTACCTGCAGCTGGGGGTGCTCCTGGCCGCCCTGTGCGCCGGAATGATGTCCTTCGCCGTCAGCTTCCTGTTCTTCCAGAAGCAGCGCGACGCGGCCACCGCGACGCTCCACCACCGGTTCTCGGGCAAGGCCAAGCCGATGCGCAGCGCAGGCGAAGTGGCTGACGCCGAGGCCGAAGACCGCCTCGTGGACGAGAACCCCGACATTGCCGTCCGCACGGACAACCGCCCCAAAGATTCCCGGCAACCGGGGGCCTGAGCCCCCGGGCTGGTCCCCTGCAACCGCGGGAATCCTCTGGAGACCGGGGGCCTGAGCCCCTGGGCTGGTCCCCTGCAGCCCCGGGAAGCCCCGGGAAGCCCCGGGAAGCCCCGGGCAACCGCGGCCCTGAGCCCCCGGGTTGGTCCCCTGCAGCCCCGGCTTAGAAGCCGTGGGAAGCACCGGGAGGCCGCGGCTCAGACCCCCCGACTGGTCCCCGAGAGCCCCGGCTTAGAAGCCGTGGCTGAGGACGAGCCCGATTGAAAACAAGGCGGCGAAGCCGAGGTTGATTAGTCCGGTCTGCTTCAGGACCGGGATAAGGCTCTTGCGGCGCCGCCCGGCGATCATCAGCCAGGACGGCATGAGGCTGGCGGGGATCAGCAGGAGCACGATCAGCATCCAGGGCCGGGCGGGGGCCAGAACGATGACCAGCAGGATCGCGACGGCCAGCATCAGCACATAGCTTTCGCGCGCATGCTTGTCCCCGAGCCGAACGGCCAGGGTCTTCTTCCCCGCCTTCCTGTCGGTCGGGATGTCGCGGACGTTGTTGGCCATCAGCAGGGCGCACGCGATCAGCCCCGTGCCGATCGCACCGATGATCGCGGCCAGGCTCAGCTGCCCCGCCTGGGTGTACGTGGTGCCCAGCGTTGCGACGAGGCCGAAGAACACAAACACGAAGACGTCGCCGAGGCCGAGGTAGCCGTACGGGTTCTTGCCGCCGGTATAGCCCCAGGCGGCCAGCACGCAGCCGACGCCGACCAGGATCAGCCACCAGGCCTGCGTGATGATCACGAGGATCAGGCCGAACAGCATCGCCAGCCCGAACGCCGCGAACGCGGCCCGTTTGACGTGCTCCGGGCTGGCCGCGCCCGAGCCCACCAGCCGGAGCGGACCCACCCGGTCCTCATCTGTGCCCCGGATCCCGTCCGAGTAGTCGTTGGCGTAGTTGACGCCGATCTGCAGGAGCAGGGCGACCAGGGCGGCCAGCACGGCGTTCAGCAGGATGAACGAATCCATCTCGTAGGCGGCTGCGCTGCCGATCAGCACCGGTGCGATTGCGGCCGGCAGGGTGCGCAGTCGGGCGCCTTGGATCCATTGTGCGGCTGTGGCCACGGTCAGTACCTCGTTGGTTGGTTGAATGCTCGTTGGTGGTTTGAGTTGCCGGCCGGAAGCCGGAAGCGCTTGTCTATTTTCCTTGATGGAGGGCGTCCAGCAGGACCGTCATGCCCAGCCGGTCCGGTTTCCCGTTGGGCAGCATGAGCAGTTCCGCGGCGGGCAACACTGTTTTCGGGGCCAGTGCGCCGAGCGACGGTGCCCAGGTCTGGTTCCGGCGGTCGGCGAACGCCGCGAGCCCTTCCGGGGAACTGTCGGCCACTGCGACGTACGCGGCCAGGGCGTGGCCCCACTCTGCGGACGGCACGCCGGCGACAAAAGCCGCCCGCACGCCGTCGAGCTTTTCCAGCTCAGCCTGGACATGGGCGGCGGAAACTTTGACGCCGCCGGTGATGACGACGTCGTCGGCCCGGCCGAGCACGGTGAGCCGGCCGTCGGCGTCCAGTTCACCGAGGTCATTGGTCCGGTACCAGCGGACGCCGTCGGCTTCGATGAACGCCGCTGCCGAGAGCTCTGGGGCCTGAAGATAGCCGGCGGCAATGGTTGCCCCGCCCAGCAGGATGCGGCCGTCGTCCTCCACCCGGACCAGGACGTCCTCGAGCGGGAAGCCGTCGTACACGCACCCGCCGCAGGTCTCGGACGAGCCGTAGGTGGTCACCACCCGCACGCCGGCGTCCCGGGCGGCGTCGAGCAGCTCCGCGGACGCGGGTCCGCCGCCGAGCAGGACGGCGTTGAAGCGCCGCAACACCGCCAGCGTCTCGGCGGAGGGTGCGTCCAGCAGGCGCTGGAGCTGAGTGGGCACCAGCGAGGTGAAACGGAGCTTGTCCGTGAGCTCCAGCGCCGCGGCGGTGAAGGCCTCCGGCGTAAAACCGCCGGACAGGTCCATGACCCACGGGCGGGTCCCGGCAAAGAGCGAGCGGACCAGAACCTGGACGCCGGCAACATACTGGACGGGAAGGGCCAGCAGCCACTGGCCCTCGCCCTTGAGCGCAAAGGCTGTCGCCACAGACGAGGCCGCCAGGGCATCGACGGTCAGGACGGTCGCCTTAGGCGTGCCGGTGGACCCGGAGGTCCGGACCACGACGGCCGCGTCCTCGATGCCGGCCGTGTCAGGGAATCCCAGCACCGGCGAGCCGTCCGGCCCGGCGGAGAGTTCGACGGCGGGTCCCTCGCCGTGGAGGGCAGCAGCCAGCGCCTTGAGCGCAGGCTCGATGTTCATGGCTCCGGAAGTCACAGCGCGCCTTAGAAGTAGTACGGGAAAGCGGACCAGTCGGGATCGCGCTTCTCGAGGAAGGCTTCCTTGCCCTCCACGGCCTCGTCCGTCATATACGCCAGTCGGGTCGCCTCGCCGGCGAAGACCTGCTGGCCGGCCAGGCCGTCGTCGGCCAGGTTGAACGCGAACTTGAGCATGCGGATGGCCTGCGGGGACTGCCGGGCAATGTCAGCGGCGTACTCCAGGGCGACCTCCTCGAGGCGTTCGTGCTCCACGGCCTCGTTCACGGCGCCCAACCGGACCATGTCCTCGGCCGAATATTCACGGGCCAGGAAGAAGATTTCCCGGGCGGACTTCTGGCCGATCTGGCGGGCCAGGAGGGCCGAGCCGTAGCCGGCGTCGAAGCTTCCCACGGTGGCGTCGGTCTGCTTGAACTTGCCGTGCTCGCGGGAAGCGATGGTGAGGTCCGAGACCACGTGGAGGGAGTGCCCGCCGCCGGCTGCCCAGCCGTTGACGACGGCGATGACCACCTTGGGCATCGTGCGCATGAGCCGCTGGACTTCCAGGATGTGCAGCCGGCCGGCGCGGGCGGGATCGATGGATTCCGTCGTTTCGCCCTGTGCGTACCGGTACCCGTCGCGGCCGCGGATCCTCTGGTCCCCGCCCGAGCAGAACGAGTGGCCGCCGTCCTTGGGGGAGGGGCCGTTGCCGGTGAGCAGGACTGTGGCCACGTCCGGGGTCATCCGGGCGTGGTCCATGGCGCGGTAGAGCTCGTCCACGGTGCCGGGCCGGAAGGCATTGCGGACCTCGGGACGGTCGAAGGCGATGCGGACGGTGGGCAGGTCCCGGACCACCTCCCCGTCGGCGGAGCGCTCCACCTGCCGGTGGTAGGTCATGTCCTGGAAGTCGTCGAAACCGGACACGGTGCGCCACCGGGAGGGGTCAAAGACGTCGGATACCTTGGCGGGGATTTCGTTGCTCACAGTCCGAGTCTAGTAATCGCGTCAGCTGATGCAGAACTCGTTGCCTTCCGGGTCCGCCATGGTGTGCCAGGAATGCGGCCCCTGGTTGGCGGACCAGAGGAACGTGGCGCCGCGCGCTTCAAGGGCCGCCCGCACGGCGTCCTTGTCCCCTCCCGCGAGCCGCACGTCCCAATGGACCCGGTTCTTGACTGTCTTTTCCTCCGGGACAATCTGGAACAAAACGCGGTGGGCGGGCGCTTTGGCGTCGAGTTCCTCGGGCGGGCGGATCGCGGCGCCCTCGCGCCACACGAGCTTGCCCCGGTGCGTGGTGGTCTCCGCCTCGGTCGCGAAGCCCTGCTCGATCATGGAGTGGATGAAAGCCTCATCCTGCGGCTCCACGGCCCATTCCAGGGTTTCGGCCCACCAGTCGGCGAGCTCGTGCGGGTTTTTGCAGTCGACGACTATCTGGATTTTCAGTGTCATGGGAAGAACCTACGACGTCGCGGCCTGCGGCGGTAGGGTTCAGGCCCGGCCCTGCTTCGGTTACCCCTGCACTTGCTGCAGCTGTTCAAGCACCTCGGGCGGAATGGCGTAGATGAAGATGACCGCCAGGAGGTTCTTGGAGGCGTGGACGAAGTAGGAGAACATCACGTTCTTCCCGGTCCAGACGTACACGAACACCAGGACGGCGCCCATGGCGAGGTACGGCATCAGCACCTGCAGGGTCATTTGCTCCTGGCCCACGATGTGCAGGGCCGCGAAGAGGACCACGGACATGATGCAGCAGACCCAGAGGTTGACCCTGCGGCTCAGTTTGCCGATCAGCAAATGGCGGAAAATGTACTCCTCGACGAACGGGCCGACTAGCACCAGCAGCGGCACCATGAGCCAGACTGGGACCTGCTGCATGAGCGCCTGGAGGCCCGCCTGGTTGGCGGAGGTCTGCACCGGTCCGCTGAGGGCCACGAGAACAGCGGTGAGGATGAGCATCGCCACGACGGTCAGCGGCACCATCAGGGCCGTGAACCAGGGCCTTGTGGCAAGGACGCGGAGATCGCGGACCGCAACATGCCGCGCGGCGGTCAGGGCAAGGGCGCCGACCGTTGCGTAGAAGATCAGGTTCACCGCGTAGGACGCCACCGCAGGATTGGGCGATATCTGCAGCAGCAGCGGCTCCAGCAGGCTGCCCGCCACAGCGAATAGACCGGCCACGGCAACATAGAGTCCAACAGTGATGAAATCCAGCGGGGAGAACCGGTAAAGCTCCGGCTGCGGCGCGGGTGGTGTACGGAGAGCTGTGCCCATGCCCCCAGCCTAGCGCCGAGGCAGGAGGACGCGGTCCAGCTGATCCGCGGCGCCATCGCAGACCTGATGCCCGACGGCGCCACCCGCCTCAGTGCCCAGGGCCTCAGGGCCTCAGTGCCCAGTGACGGCCGGCGGTGCCATACTGAGGACGCAAGCCGCCGTCGGGCAGGCTGGCACCTACTGCGAGGACTCCTTGAGCGAACATCTCCGCCTTTCGGGCGTATCCCACGGCTATGGGGACCGCCAGCTCTTTGCCGGCGTCGACGTTGCCATCACGGCTGGCGAACATGTGGCGATCGTCGGCGAAAACGGCGCGGGCAAATCCACGCTGCTGCGGATCCTGGCCGGTTTCGAGGCCCCGGACGAGGGCACGTCCGTCAGCCACGGCCGCGTGGGCTACCTCGCCCAGACCCATGGCATGCCGGAGCAGTTCACTGTCAGCGACGCGATCGACGCCGCCCTGGAATCGCTCCGCGCGCTGGAGGCCGAGCTGGACCGCCTGGAGGACGGGCTGGCCGGCGCGGAAGCGGACGAACTGGAGCGCTACGGAAACCTGCAGACGCAGTACCAGCTCCGGGAAGGCTACGCCGCGGAATCCCGGGTGGAAGCGGCGCTGGACAGGCTTGGCCTGGGCGGTCTGAACCGGATGCGGACACTGGGCTCGCTCTCCGGCGGGGAACAGGAACGGGTGGCGCTGGCCTGCGTTCTCGCCGATCTCGCCGACATTTTGCTCCTGGACGAACCCACCAACCACCTGGACGCGTCCGGCACGGCCTGGCTGGAGGCACGGCTGGCCGCGCACCGCGGCACGGTGGTGGTGGTCTCCCACGACCGCGTGCTGCTGCGCAAAGTGGCCTCAACCGTGATTGAGGTCGACGCCGAGCGCCGGTCGGTCAACCGGTATGGCAACGGCTATGAAGGCTACCTGCGCGAGAAGGCTGCCGAGCGCCAGCGCTGGGCACAGCAGTACCACGGGTGGCTGGACGCGATGGCGGCCGAACGGCTCCAGGCGGACACGGTTGCCGGCAAGATGGGCTACGCCCGCCAGCGCGACGGCGACAAGATGGGGTTCGACTTCAAGGCCGGCACGTGGCAGAAGGCGGCCACCAGCAAGGTCCGCAACGCCCAGGAGCGTCTGCGCCGGCTGGAGGCAAACCCCATTGACCGTCCCCCGGTGCCCCTGAAACTGGCAACGGATCTGCGGGCGGACGTAGCTGTTGGCCCGGCGCTCGAGGCGAAGGGGGTCGCGGTGCCCGGCCGCCTGGCACCCACGGACTTCCGGGTGGAAGCCGGCCAGAAGATCCTCATTACGGGCCCCAACGGTGCCGGGAAGTCCACGTTGCTCTCCGTCCTCGCCGGCACGCTGGAACCGGCCCAGGGCAAAGTGGTGAGGCACGGCCGGATCGGCTACCTGCAGCAGGAGTTGGAACTCCCGCAGCGCCCGGGACTGCGGCTCCTGCCCGCCTTTGCCGCGGGCCTGGGCGGCAATATCGATGAGCACGCCGAGGCGCTGCTTCGCCTGGGGCTCTTCCGGACCAGCGAATTCCACGTGCCGGTGGGCAGCCTTTCCGCGGGGCAGCAACGCAGGCTGGCGCTGGCCCGGCTCCTGCTGGGCGGGTTCGGGACGATGCTGGTGGACGAGCCCACCAACCACCTGGCGCCCGTGCTGGTGGAACAGCTTGAAGCGGCCCTGTCCGAGTTCGCGGGGACACTCGTCATGGTCAGCCACGACCGCGCGCTGGGTGAGTGGTTCAGCACCTGCGCCAGGCGAGGAACGAGCCGAGAAACAAGGCACGGCGCCAGGCAGGAAAGCGGGCACGGAAACGACGCCGGGAACTGGCTCCGGTACGCGATGCGGGACGGCGCCCTGGCGTAGCAGAACGATTCGCCGGAGCTGGTGCGGATCAAATAGAACATTATTCGGCCATTTGGCGGATTAGGTGTCATTAATTTGGCATAGCGCCTGACTGCTGTTGCCCGCGTCACGGCCGGTCCGGGAATTCCAGTACGATGGATGAGCCGCGCGAGGGTTTGACTCCTTGTGAGGTTCGGTACATCTTGCTGTCCCACTGGGCAGAAACCCGAATGGAATGTAACCGAATCCCGGTCCCGTCCCGGCCATAATCCGACCTACAAGGAACCGTTGTGCCATCAATTACCCCCACAGAACTCCAGAGCGCGCCCGCGGAATCCGCCGTCGACTCGACCCTCAGCGCCGAGGGCTATAAGAAGACCCTGAGCGGGCGCCACGTAACGATGATCTCGATGGGCGGCGCAATCGGCGTCGGCCTGTTCATGGGCGCCGGCGGACGCCTGGCCTCCACGGGCCCGGCGCTGATCTTCTCCTACGCCATCGCCGGCGTGATCGCCTACCTGCTCATGCGGGCACTGGGCGAACTCATCATGTACCGCCAGACCTCGGGCTCCTTCGTCAGCTACGCCGGCGAAATGTTCGGCAAGAAGGGCGCCTTCCTCTCCGGCTGGATGTACTTCATCAACTGGGGCATGACCGGGATCGCCGAACTGATCGCGATCGGCCTGTACTTCCAGTTCTTCTTCCCCAACGTGCCGGTGGAAGCCTCCGCGATTGCCGCCCTCGCGCTGCTCGTGGCCGTCAACCTGCTCAGCGTCAAGGCCTTCGGCGAGTTTGAATTCTGGGCGTCCTGCCTCAAGGTCGGCGCCATCCTGATCTTTCTGGCCGTTGGCACCTTCATGGTGGTCACCAACGCCAAGGTCGGCACGGGCCACGCCTCAGTCGCCAACCTCTTCGCCGACGACGGCGGAATGTTCCCCAAGGGCGCCCTCGTCATGGTCCTCGTGCTCAACGCCGTGATCTTCGCCTACAACGGCATCGAACTCGTCGGTATCACCGCAGGCGAGATGCAGAACGCCAAGCGCGAAGTGCCCAAGGCGATCCGCGCCGTCGTACTGCGCATTGTGGTGTTCTACGTCGGTTCCGTACTGCTGCTGGCCATGCTGCTGCCCTCCGACCAGTACAAGGCCGGCGTGTCCCCGTTCGTCACCGTGTTTGGCCAGATGGGCCTCGGCTGGGTGGGCGACGTGATGAACATGATCGTCATCACCGCCGCGCTGTCCTCCTGCAACTCGGGCCTGTACTCGATCGGCCGTGTCTTCCGCACGATGGCCAACAACGGGCATGCCCCGCAGTGGCTCACCAAGATGTCCAAGCGCCACGTGCCGTACGCGGCCATCCTTGCGATCGCCGCTTTCTACCTCGTGGGCATCATGCTGAACATCTGGCTGGGCGGCTCGCACGCCTTCGACCTCGCGCTGAACACCGCCTCGATCGGCGTGATCTTCACGTGGGGCGCCATCTTCGCCAGCCAGATCGCGCTGCGCCACCAGAAGGGCCGCGTCTCCAGCCTGCCCATGCCGGGCTCGCCGTGGACCAGCTGGGCCGGGCTGGTCGCACTGCTGGCCATCACCGTGCTGATCGGCTTCGACACCATGACCAGCAAGACCGGCGAGGTCTTCCACCTGGGCCTGTGGACCCTGGCGACCGTTCCGTTCTTCGCCCTGGTGCTGTGGCTGGGCTGGCAGAAGGTCAAGAACAACGCGCCCAAGAGCGAGCTCTACAGCTAGGACCCACCGGTCCCGGCACGCAGAAATGCGACGGCGGCAGCCACCTGGCAAGGTGGCTGCCGCCGTCGCGTTTAACCGCGCATAATGCGGAGAGCCTTCAGTAGCTGGCGGGGGTGCCGCCGGGCTCAGCCACCGCGTCCGGTGGGATGAAGTCGGCGGCGAGGGCCTCGGAGCCGCGGGCCAGGATGGACACGTCGGCCCCCACCAGAACGAACGCCGCGCCGGCGGCCATGTAGCCGCGGGCCGTTGACGGGTTGAAGGCGTTCACGCCGGCAGGCTTCCCGGCCGCTGTGGCGGCGGCAAGGCAGTGTTCGACGGCGGCGCGCACCCGTGGGTGTTCCTGCTGGCCCAACAGGCCCATGGAGGCGGCGAGGTCGGAGGGCCCCAGGAAGATCGCGTCCACGCCCTCCACCGCCAGGATGTTCTCCACGGCGGCAACCGCGGCTTCGGATTCAATCTGGACGGTGACGCTGACGGTGTCGGAGGCGCGGGCGAGGTAGTCCGGGATCCGGTTCCAGCGCGCGGCGCGGGCAAGGGCCGAGCCCACCCCGCGGACGCCGTGGGGCGGGTAGCGGGTGGCGGCCACGGCGGCCTCCGCCTCGGCTGCCGAGTTCACCATGGGGATCAGCAGGTTCTGGACGCCCAGGTCCAGGTACTGCTTGATGAGCACCGTGTCATTCACCGGCGGCCGGACCACCGGATGGACCGGGTAGCCGTGCACGGCCTGCAGTTGGGCCAGGATGGATTCGAGGCCGTTCGGGCTGTGCTCGGCGTCGATCAGGAGCCAGTCCAGGCCGGACCCGGCGCAAAGCTCAGCTACCAGGGGACTGCCCGAACACACCCACATCCCGGCCAGCGGCCGGCCGGCAGCGCCGGTTTGGTTGCGCAGGGCGTGGTTGAAGGTTGCGTCGGGTTCTACTCGAAGCGGCATGTGATGCTCCCCAGGGGTCCGTAGTCGGCGTGCACGGTGTCACCCTTGTAGACCCAGAGGGGCCGGGTGAAGGAGCCGGCGAGGATGATGTCGCCGGCTTTCATGCCATCGCCGTGGGCGGCAATCTTGTTGGCCAGCCAGTGCACGCCGTTGGCCGGGTGGTCCAGGACTCCTGCCGCGACGCCGGTTTCCTCCACGGTCTGGTTCTTGTAGAGGATGGCGGAGACCCAGCGCAGGTCCACGGCGTCCGGGCGGACGGGGTTGCCGCCGATCACCATGGCGCCCATCGCCGCGTTGTCCGCGATGGTGTCCACGATGGTCCGGCCCTCCATTTCGATCCGGGAGTCCAGGATCTCCAGGGCCGGGACCACGTAGTCCGTGGCGGTCAGGACGTCGAAGATGGTGCAGCCGGGACCGGCGAGGTCCTTCTTCAACACGAACGCGAGCTCCACCTCCACCCGGGGATGGGTGTACCGGTCCCAGTCCACGGAGCAGCCGGTTTCCAGCACCATGTCATCGAAGATGGCGCCGTAGTCCGGCTCGGTGATGCCGGTGGCGGCCTGCATCGCCTTGGACGTGAGGCCGATCTTGCGCCCCACGAGGGTCCGTCCGGCGTCCTCGTTGCGCCGCCGCCACAGCCGTTGGACTGCGTAGGAGTCCTCCACCGTCATCCCCGGGTAGCGGGTGGTCAGGCGGGGGACCGGTTTGCGGTTCCGGCCGGCTTCCAGCAGTTCGTCTGCGATGGCCTCGATCGTCGTGGGATCCAGCACGCTAAACCTGCGCCCCGAGTTTGAAGCCCGTCGCTTCTCCGGCGGAGCCGTCCTCTTCCTTGCGGGTGTAGGAGAACCCGTCGGCGCCCACGGTTACGGCCATCTCGCTCTTTTCCTCACGGACGATCACGGGCTGGGGGTTGCCGTCGAGGTCCAGGACCAGGGAGGCTTCGGTGTACCAGGAGGGGACCACGGGGTTGCCCCACCAGTCGCGGCGCTGGTTGTCGTGGACGTCCCAGGTGATGGTGGGGTTGTCCGGGTCGCCGGTGTAGTAGTCCTGGGTGTAGATCTCGATGCGGTGGCCGTCCGGGTCCAGGATGTAGAGGTAGAAGGCGTTGGAGACGCCGTGCCGGCCGGGGCCGCGTTCGATCCGGTCCGAGATGCGCAGGGCGCCCATCTTGTCGCAGATCTGGATGATGTTGTGCTTCTCGTGCGTGGCGAAGGCAATGTGGTGCAGCCGCGGGCCGTTGCCGCCGGTCAGGGCGGTGTCGTGCACAGTCTGCTTGCGGTGCATCCACGCGGCGTACGTGACGCCGTCGGAGTCCTTGATGTCCTCGGAGACGCGGAAGCCCAGGTCCTCGAGGTACGCCCGGCCGCGCGGGACGTCCGGGGTGACCTGGTTGAAGTGGTCCAGCCGGACCAGTTCGCCGGCGGAGTAGAGGTCGTAGCGCTGGGTGAGACGCTCGACGTGTTCGGTCTCGTAGAAGAATTCGTAGGGGAAGCCCAGCGGATCCTCGACGCGGACGGCGTCGCCGATGCCCTTGGTGAAGCCTTCCTTGCGGCGCTCGGTTCGGCAGCCCAGTTCCTTGTAATAGGCCTCGGCCGCGTCCACCTCTGCCGGCGACTTCACCCGGTACGCGAAGGCGGCGGCAGCGGCCACGGGCCCCTTGCGCAGCACCAGGTTGTGGTGGATGAACTCTTCGAGGGAGCGCAGGTAGATGGTGTTTTCGTCTTCTTCGGTGACGTGCAGGCCCAGCAGGTCCACATAGAACTGGCGGGACTTGGCGAGGTCCGTGACCACGAGTTCCAGGTAGGCGCAGCGGACGATGTCCGGGGCCGGGACAGTGGGGGTGGGGACGAAGTTGGTCATGGTGCTCTCTCTTCTTTGAAAGGGGTCTGGGTGGCGCCGGCGGGAATCTTAGGCGCCGAATTTGGGCGTGTGAACGGTGCCGAGGGTGATGTGGACGGCCTGCTGGTCGGTGTAGAAGTCGATCGAGCGGTAGCCGCCCTCGTGGCCCAGGCCGGAGGCCTTGACGCCGCCGAACGGGGTGCGGAGGTCGCGGACGTTGTGGCTGTTGAGCCAGACCATGCCGGCCTCGACGTTTTGGGAGAAGTTGTGCGCGCGGGTCAGGTTCTGGGTCCAGATGTACGCTGCGAGCCCGTACCTGGTGTTGTTCGCCAGGGCGAGGGCTTCGTCGTCGGTATCAAACGGTGTGATGGCGACGACGGGGCCGAAGATTTCCTCCTGGAAGATCCGCGCGTCCGGGGCGACGTCGGCGAACACGGTGGGGGCGATGTAGTTGCCTTCGGGCAGGTGGTCGGGGCGGCCGCCGCCGGCCAGGAGCCGGCCTTCGGTCTTGCCGATTTCCACGTAGGAGGCCACCTTGGCGTAGTGCTCAGGGTGGACCAGGGCGCCGACCTCGGTCTTGGGGTCGTGCGGGTCCCCGACCACGATGTTTTTTGCCCGGGCGGCGTACTTGTCGCAGAATTCCTCGTACACGGCGCGCTCCACCAGGATCCGGGAGCCGGCGGTGCAGCGTTCGCCGTTGAGGGAGAAGACGCCGAAGAGGGCGGAGTCGATCGCGGCGTCGAGGTCGGCGTCGGCGAACACGACGCACGGTGACTTGCCGCCGAGCTCCATGGAGAGGCCCTTGAGGTTGGCCGCGGCGTTGCGGAAGATCGTCTGGCCGGTGGTGGTTTCGCCGGTGAAGGAGATCAGCGGGACGTCCGGGTGCTTGACCAGGGCGTCGCCGGCTTCCTCGCCGAGGCCGTTGACGAGGTTGAACACGCCGTCGGGGAGGCCGGCGTCCTTGAAGATCGTCGCCCAGAGCGAGGCAGAGAGCGGGGTGAATTCGGCCGGCTTGAGCACCACGGTGTTGCCGGTGGCCAGGGCCGGGGCGAGCTTCCAGGACTCGAGCATGAACGGGGTGTTCCACGGCGTGATGAGCCCGGCGACGCCGATGGGCTTGCGGTTGACGTAGTTGATCTGGGCGCCGGGGACCTTCATGGCGTCGTCGAATTGGGCCACGATCAGGTCCGCGAAGAAGCGGAAGTTCTCGGCCGCGCGCAGCGCCTGGCCCTTGGCCTGGGTGATGGGCAGGCCGGTGTCGAAGGTTTCGAGCTCGGCCAGGCGGGCCTCCTGGGCCTCGACGGCGTCGGCGATCCTGTTTAGGATCCTGGCCCGCTCGCGCGGCTTCATCTTCGGCCATGGGCCGTTGGTGAACGCCTCGCGGGCCGCGGCGACGGCGAGGTCGATGTCTTCCTTCTGGCCGGCGGCAGCGGTGGCGTAGTTGGTATTGGACACCGGGTCCAGGACATCGAAGGTTGCCCCGCCCACGGAGTCGACGAATTCGCCGTTGATGTAGTGCTGGATGTGGGTGGGAATGCCCTGCGGAACGTAGTGGGTGGTGGTTTCTGCGGCAGTGAACGTCATTGTTTTTCCTTACTGATAGTGCAACGCGGGGTCACTTACGGCCCATGCCGGGCGCCTCAATGGGCGCTAAGTGACCCCGCGTTGGTCTGGGCGAGGTACGCGTCGAGGGTGGCGCTGCGGTGGCGGCGGGCGGCCTTTTCGATGTCATCCGGGCTGGCGCCGGATTCGATGAGCTGCAGCAGGGCCTCGTGTTCGTCCACGGATTCGTGGGCCCGGCCCGGAACGAAGCGGAACGTGGAGGAGCGCAGCGACGCCAACCGGTTCCAGCCCCGGTGGACGAGGTCCAGGATGTGCGGGTTGGGGCAGTGCTCGAACAGGACGGAGTGGAAGTCCTGGTTCAGCCGGGTGAACCGGACGGGGTCGAAGTGCTGCAGGCACTCGCGCATCTCGGCGTTGACGGCCCGGGCGCGGGCCACGTCCGCCGCCCCGATCAGCGGGGCCGAGAGTGCCGTTGCGGCGCCCTCGACGATGCTGAGGGTCTGCATCGTGTAGAGGTATTCGGTGGGGTCGATTCCGGACACGGTGGCGCCGATATTCCGCTCGAACTTGACCAGGCCCTCGGCCTCGAGCCGGCGGATCGCTTCGCGGACCGGGACCACGCTGACGCCCAGGTCCTCGGCGATCTTGGCCAGCACCAGCCGGTAGCCGGGGGAGTAGGTGCCGTCCACGATCCGGGCCTTGACGGCCGCATAGGCCTGCTCGGATTTGCTGCCGGAGGTCGCGGCCGTCGTGGCTGCGGCCCTGGCTGTGTCAGTCATTGGCTTTGCCTGCTTCCCATTCCTGGTACCGGGTCCGCCAGGCGGCGTTGAGCGGGTAGAGGCCGTCCACGCTGTGGCCGTGCTGCACCATCTCGGCGATGAAGGTTTCCTCGCGTTCCTGAGCGATGGAGTCGTCCGCGAGCTCGTCGGCGAGGGCCGGCGGGATCACCAGGATCCCGTCGGCGTCCGCGACGATGATGTCCCCGGGCTGCACGGTGGTGCCGCCGCAGGCGATGGTGATGTCCGTGTCCCAGGGGATGTGCCGGCGGCCGAGCACGGCCGGGTGCGGGTTGGCGTAGTAGGTCGGCATGTCCATGGCGGCCACGGCGGTGAAGTCGCGGACGCCGCCGTCGGTGATGATGGCGGCTGCGCCGCGGACCTGGGCGCGCAGGGCCAGGATGTCGCCGATCGTGCCGGTGCCCTTTTCGCCGCGCGCCTCCATCACGAGGATCTCGCCCTCGTTGACGGAATCGATGGCCTTCTTCTGGGCGTTGAAGCCGCCGCCGTGGGTCGTGAACAGGTCCTCGCGGTTGGGCACGTAGCGCAGGGTCCGGGCCAGGCCCACGATCCGCCGCTCCGGGCGGGTGGAGGTCAGGCCGTCGATGCTGACGTTGTTCAGGCCGCGTTTGCGCAGCTGGGAGGAAAGGGTGGCGGTGCAGACGGACTCCAGTTTGGCCTTGAGCTCCGGGGACAGGCCCGGCATCCCTGACGGCTGGGCGGCGGCGAGGCCGGCCGCTTCACGGGAACCGTACGCTTCCTCCCGCTGGAGATCATCGGTCTTGGGCCGGGCGCCGAAGTCCGCGAACGGCGTCGTGCCTTCCGCCACCCGGGTGACCAGCCGGCCGGTGGTCAGTGCAGCACCGGTGAGCCCGCCGCCGGCGGCGCCTCCCGTCGTCGCGCTGACTTCCACCTCGACGACGTCGCCCGGTGTGGCAACTGACGCCCCTGCGGGGGTGCCGGTGAGGACGATGTCGCCCTCTTCGAGGGTGAGCAGCTGGGACAGGTCGGCCACGAGCCGGGCGAACGGGAACAGCAGGTCCCCGGTGGTGTCGTCCTGGACCAGTTCACCGTTGTGCCACGTGCGGATCCGCAGTTTGGCGGGATCGACGGCGTCTGCCGCGATCAGGCCCGGGCCCACGGGCGTGAACCCGTCGCCGCCCTTGGAGCGGAGGTTGGAGCCCTTGTCCGCGTAGCGGAGGTCGTAGACGCCGAGGTCGTTGCTGGCGGTGACCCATTCGACATGGCTCCACGCATCCTCGAGGCCCACGCGGCGGGCGGGTTTGCCGATGATCAGGGCGATCTCGCCCTCGTAGCCGAGGAGTTCGCAGCCGGCCGGGCGCTCCACGGTTGAAGGCGCTGCTGCCGAACCGAGAGCCAGCGACGACGACGGCTTCAGGAAGTAGGAGGGCTGCTCGGGTGTGCGGCCGCGCTGGGCTGCCCGGCTGGGGTAGTTGATATGCACCGCGATGACCTTGCGGGCCGCGGCCAGGATGTGGTCGGTGACCTGTTCCAAGTGTTACTCCTCATCGAGTACGAAATCGTATACGAAACACTATGGACCGGGAATCGGGGAGCGTCAACCCCTTGCGCGGGGATGTTCGCGGGGGCATTTGCCGGGACCATCTGGCGCACTTGTAACCTGCGTCATATCTGACGTACAGTTTTGGATCAGGGACCGAAATTCTATTATCGAACGTCACGTTCTAATATCGAACACGCTAGGTCGGCGACAGGCCGCCACACAACGAAGTGAGGAAAGCCCGTGCATTTCCACCACCACGGCTACGTATCCGGTGACCCGCGGGTCCAGCCGGCCGCCGGCACCGGCATCGACCGGCCCACGCAGCTTCCCGACGAGGTCGATGTGCTGATCGTGGGCTCCGGCCCCGCCGGCATGCTCGCCGCGGCCCAGCTGTCCCAGTTCCCGGGCGTCATCACCCGGATCGTGGAACGCCGGCCGGGCCGGCTCGCGATCGGCCAGGCCGACGGCATCCAGGCCCGCAGCGTCGAGACCTTCCAGGCCTTCGGTTTCGCCGAGCGGATCATCGCCGAGGCGTACCGCATCACGGAGATGGCGTTCTGGAAGCCGGATCCCGCGGACCCCTCGAACATCGTCCGCAGCGCCCGCACCCTCGATGACCCGGGCGGGATCAGCGAGTTCCCGCATCTCATCGTCAACCAGGCCCGCGTGCTCGACTACTTCGCCGAGTTCATGGCCATGTCCCCGAGCCGCATGAGCCCGGACTACGGGCTGGAGTTCCGCGGCCTGGAGGTCACCGGCGAGGGCGAGTACCCGGTCGCCGTGACGCTGGCGCACACCGCCGGTCCTGACGAGGGCCGGGAGCGCGTCGTGCGGGCCAAGTACGTGGTGGGCGCGGACGGCGCCCGCAGCAAGGTGCGCGACTCGATCGGCTGCACCATGGCGGGCGACCAGGCCAACCACGCGTGGGGCGTCATGGACGTGCTCGCCTCCACGGACTTCCCCGACATCCGGCTCAAGTGCGCCATCCAGTCCCACGACGGCGGCAGCATCCTGCTGATCCCGCGCGAGGGCGGGCATCTCTTCCGCATGTATGTCGATCTCGGCGAGGTCGCCGCGGACGACCGCGGTGCGGTCCGCAAGACCACCATCGAACAGATCATCGCCAAGGCCAACGCGATCATCCACCCCTACACGCTCGACGTGCGCAACGTGGCCTGGCACAGCGTGTACGAGGTGGGCCACCGCCTTACCGACAGGTTCGACGACGTCCTCCCGGAGGAGTTGGGCACCCGCACGCCGCGGGTGTTCATCACCGGCGACGCATGCCACACGCACAGCGCCAAGGCCGGCCAGGGCATGAACGTCTCCATGCAGGACGGCTTCAACATCGGCTGGAAGCTCGGCCACGTGCTGGAGGGACGCAGTCCGGAGAGCCTGCTGTCCACGTACTCGGCCGAGCGGCAGGTGGTCGCGAAGAACCTGATCGACTTCGACAAGGTGTGGTCGACGCTCATGGCGAAGAAGCCCGAGGAGTTTGAAAACCCCTCCGAGCTCGAGGACTTCTACGTGCGCACCGCCGAGTTCCCTGCCGGCTTCATGACCGAGTACTCGCCGTCGATGGTCGTCGCCGAGGCGACGCACCAGCAGCTGGCCACCGGCTTTCCCGTCGGCAAGCGCTTCAAGTCCGCGCCCGTTGTGCGGGTCTGCGACACCAACCCGGTCCAGCTCGGCCACCAGGCCACGGCGGACGGCCGCTGGCGCATCTACGTCTTCGCGGGCCAGACGGCGCCAGGACAACAGGCGGGGGCCCCGTCGCCCGCCGCGGACCTCGCCGCGTGGCTGGCCACCGCGCCGGACTCGCCGCTCGCCGCCACCCCCGCGGGGGCCGACCGCGACGCCTGGTTCGACGTGAAGGTGATCTACCAGCAGGATCACACTGGCATCGACATCGGCAACGTCCCCGCGGTGTTCAAACCGGAGGTGGGGCCGTTCAGGCTCCCCTACCTCGAAAAGGTCTACGGCACCGACCCGGCGGCGGACATCTTTGAGTTGCGCGGCATCGACCGCGGCGGCGTCATCGTGGTGGTGCGCCCGGACCAGTACGTGGCCAACGTCCTGCCGCTGACGGCGACGGCGGAGCTTGCCGCGTTCTTCGCACCCCTGCTGCGGGCAGGGCGGGCCGCGGCGGTGTGACCGCGTGGGGTGGCCTTCTTCGCAAAGGTTTGTCCAGGCTGGCGGTCAGAGGCCGGCTGCCTGCCTGGACCTGTATTCCGCGGCGGGGTAGACGCCAAGGATGCGCACCTCCGTGGTGAAGAACTCCAGTTCCTCCAGCGCCAGGCTGAGCGGCAAATCCTCGGGGTGCCCCTCGACGTCGGCCATGAACATCGTGGCCGCAAATTCATTGCCCACCATGTAGCTTTCCAGCCGCGTCATGTTTACCCCGTTCGTGGCGAATCCTCCCAGCGCCTTGTAGAGGGCTGAGGGGACATTCCGGACACGGAATACAAAGCTGGTGACTGCCGGTCCGGACAGGATGTCCCGGGCCGGCAGCGGCTTTTCCCGTGCCAGAACCACGAATCGCGTGGTGTTGGAAGGGTCATCTTCGACGGCGGAGGCGAGCACTTCCAGGCCATAGAGTTGGGCCGCGAGTGGAGGAGCGAGCGACAGTTTTGTGGGATCGTTCCAGTCGCGCACTTCGCGGGCGGACCCGGCGGTATCGCCGGCGATCACGGGGCGCAGGCTGGCGGAGCGGATCAGCCGCCGGCACTGCCCCAACGCGTGGAGGTGGCTGTGGACCTCGGTGGCTGCCTCGATGGTGCTGCCGGGGATGCCCAGCAGGTCGAAGTGAATGGGCAGATAATACTCGCCGACGATCTGCAGCCCGGAGTGGGGCAGCAGGACATGGATATCGGCTACCCTGCCGGCAATGGAGTTTTCGATCGGAATCATGGCCAGGTCGGCGGTGCCGACGGCCACCAGTTCAAAAGCGTCTTCGAAACTCGCGCAGGGAACGCTCTCCAGTTCGGGAAACATCTGCATGCACGCAATATTGGAGTTGGCGCCCGGTTCACCCTGGTACGCAATCTTCTGAGCCATGCTCCGTATGGTTTCACGCCAGGCGCCCGCTCACCCAAGTAAGTCGCGGCAGGGCCGTTTGAGGACCAAAAGCCCCTGCTGCGACTCAGCTGGGGTTCAGATGCTTGGCGAAGTGGTCCTCGATCCGCTGCCAGGCTTCCGGGGCCGATTCCGGATCCGGGCCGATGCCCATGACCCGCATGAGCGGCCGCAGCACCTTCGGCCCGGTCTCCACATCGTTGAGGAAGGCGTGCCCGGCGTGCGGGAACTCCTTCACGTCGTTCTCCACGCCCAGCCCGTCGAGCACGGCCGCGAGTTTCGCCGCTTCGCCGGGCAGGGTGCGGTCCCGGCCGCCGAAGTTGGCCACGATCGGGCAGGTGCCGGCGAGGGCCTCCCCGGGGTCTTTCGGGCGCCGTCCGTAGTTGACGGCGGCGGCGTCGAAGCCGTCATTGGCCAGCAGCAGGGCGAAGCCGCCGCCCATGCAGAAGCCGATGACACCGATCTTGCCGGTGGTCCGGCCGGTTTCTCGCAGCCAGTCCCGGGCGGCGGCCAGATCGGTGAAGGCCCGGCCCTCGCCCGCGGACAGCGCGCGGATGGTGGCGACGAGGCAGCGGCGCGCCCCGCCGTCGCTGTACAGGTCTACGGCCAGTGTCAGGTAGCCGGCCGCCGCCATCCGGTCGGCGTGGCGGACGGTGATGTCGTCCAGGCCAAACGCCTCATGGACCATCAGGACCGCGGGGAACGGCCCTTCGCCCTGCGGCGTCGCCAGGTAGCCGCGCAGCGCCGGCGAACCGCCGGCGGCGGCGCCGGACCTGCCGAGGTCAGTATTGCTGAGATCGCGGGTGGCGGGCTTGCCGCGTCCTGCGTGTGTCCGTGCCATGCTGACCCCTCCGTCGGCTGTGGGGCCATTCTTGCACGGGCACAAAAAAGCGGCGCCGGAAATCCCCCAAAGGAAGATCCGGCGCCGCCAACGTTCTAAGGACTAGTCCTTCTTGAAGGCGTCCTTGACGTTTTCGCCGACCTTCTTCGCGTCGGCTACAACCTGGTCCTTCTGGCCCTCGGCGCGCAGCTGGTCGTTGCCAGTGGCGTTTCCCGCAGTTTCCTTGGCCTTGCCGCCGAGGTGCTCTGCTTCGTTCTGAATCTTGTCTCCGACACCCATGGTGTAGGCCACCTTTCGTTCCGGTTGAAAATACTGTCCGATCAGCCTAACACAAAGCATGCTTACTAATTCAAGGGGTCTCGCGGGGTAATTGTCCGGAGCGTCGTCCGCGGCAGCGGCGGGGCGGTTCGCGAAAGGATGAAATCCCCCCGGCCCGCGGGCTAGGCTCGAGGTCATGGACCACAAGACCACTCTCACGCAGCACATCAAGGCTCCGGCGGACGCGGTCTGGGCGGTGGTGTCGGACATTCCCGGATCTGCCGCGACCCTGTCCGGCGTCGAATCGATCCAGATGCTCACCGACGGACCCTATGCCGTGGGCACCCGCTGGAAGGAAACCCGAACCATGATGGGGCGCGCGGAAACGGTGGAGATGTGGGTTTCCCAGTCCGAGGCGCCGTCGAACGGCCGGGGCGGCAGCACCACCGTGAAGGCCCTCCAGGGCGGCGCCGACTACACCACCAGGTTCGCGCTCGCGGAGCGCGGCGGCGGAACCGACCTCACGCTGACCTTTGGCGCCGAAGTCATCAAACCGACCCGGTTCAGCAGGATTATGCTCACCGTGTTCGGTCCGCTCGGGATGCGCATCACCCGCAAGGCGCTTGCAAAAGACCTGGCGGACATCGCGGCCAAGGCCGAGTGCCAGTGATGGTCCGGCGCACCGCGGCGGAGAAAACTCCCAAGGTCACCGCCCCCCGGCTCGCGCCGGTCCGGCCCGGGGATCTGCAGGACGACCCTGCCCCGGAGTTCCGGAGGGGTGTTCGGTACGACGGCGTCCGCTACAGCCGCGCGTCGGCAGACGGTCTGGACCTGGGCGGTACGGACTTTGCGGAGTGCGAATTCACCGGGGTGTCCTTCAATGAGACGCAGCTGCGGGGCGCGACTTTCCGTGACTGCATCCTGGCCGAGACGTACGCCCCGGTGCTGATGGCGGCCCGGACCAGCCTGCGGGATGTCGAGATCGGCAACCCCCGCTGGGGATCGGCGGAGCTCTATGAAAGCGGCTGGCAGTCCGTGCGGATCGACGGCGGCAAACTCGACTACGTGAACCTGCGCGGATCCAAGCTCACGGACGTGCAGATCAGCGACTGCATCATTAACGAGCTGGATCTGGGCTCCTGCACCGCCACGCGGGTCGCCTTGAAGAACTGCACGATCGGCACCCTCGATTTCACCGGAGCCCGGCTCAAGGACTTCGACCTCCGGGGCACCGACTTCCGCACCATCAGCGGTCTGGGCAGTCTGTCCGGCCTCGTCGTCGACGATCACCAGCTCACCCTGCTCGCGCCATTGCTCGCGGCTCATCTAGGCGTCGTCGTCGCGTAATCCGGAGGCATCCGGTTGACCCCCTTGCCCCGCCGTGTAATCTTTATAGAACGAACGGTCGGTAAATTACTCTGCTGCCGACCCCGCTTTCTTGGTGAAGGATGTTCTCATGGTCGAGGCTTTTCTTGTTGGCGGCGCCCGCACTCCCGTGGGCCGCTACGGCGGTGCCCTCTCCGCAGTCCGCCCCGATGACCTGGCCGCACTGGTAGTCCGCGAGGCTGTGGCCCGCGCCGGCGTCGATCCGGACACCATCGACGAGGTCATCCTCGGCAACGCCAACGGCGCCGGCGAAGAGAACCGCAACGTGGCCCGCATGGCCACCCTCCTTGCCGGGCTGCCGCTGCACATCTCCGGCATCACCGTGAACCGGCTCTGCGCCTCCGGGCTCAGCGCCATCATCATGGCCAGCCACATGATCAAGTCCGGCGCCGCGGACATCGTGATCGCAGGCGGCGTCGAATCCATGAGCCGCGCCCCTTGGGTCCAGGAAAAACCCCGGACCGCCTTCGCCAAACCGGGCGAAATCTTCGACACCTCCATCGGCTGGCGTTTCGTCAACCCCCAGTTCACCAAGGGCGAGCTGTCCCGGGACGGCAAAATGACCTACTCCATGCCGGAGACGGCAGAAGAAGTGGGGCGGGTTGACGGCATCTCGCGGGAGGACGCCGACGCCTTCGCCGTCCGCTCCCACGAACGCGCCCTGGCCGCCATCGCCGCCGGCCGCTTCGCCGAGGAAATCGTCCCCGTGAGCGTCAAGACCCGCAAGGGGGAGACCGTGGTGGACACCGATGAGGGCCCCCGCGCCGGCACCACCATGGACGTCCTCGCCGGGCTCCGGCCGGTAGTCAAGGGCGGCTCGATCGTCACCGCCGGCAACTCCTCCACCCTCAACGACGGCGCCTCCGCCATCATCGTTGCCTCGGAGGCCGCGATCCAGAAGCTTGGCCTCACGGCCCGCGCCCGCATCATCGACGGCGCCTCAGCCGGCTGCGAGCCCGAAATCATGGGCATCGGCCCGGTTCCGGCCACCCAGAAGGTGCTCGCCCGTTCCGGGCTCAGCGTCGATGACCTCGGCGCCGTCGAGCTCAACGAGGCGTTCGCGACCCAGTCCCTGGCCAGCATGCGCCGGCTCGGCCTCGACCCGGAGATCGTGAACCGCGACGGCGGCGCGATCTCCCTGGGCCACCCGCTGGGGTCCTCCGGTTCCCGGATCGCCATCACACTGCTGGGCCGGATGGAACGCGAAAACGCCAAGATCGGCCTCGCCACCATGTGCATCGGCGTCGGCCAGGGCACGGCCATGCTGCTGGAGCGCGTCTAGTGGCGGCCCCGGCACCGGCCCTTGACCCGGCGGGCTTCGGCACGCTCCTGGTCGAAGAGCGCGAGGACCGCGTGGTGGTGGTGCTCAACCGCCCCGAGGTCCGCAACGCGATCGACCAGCAGATGGTCGATGAACTCCACACCGTCTGCGCCCATCTCGAGCGGCACCCCAAAGTCCTCATCATCGCCGGCACTGACGGGGTGTTCGCCTCCGGCGCCGACATCGGCCAGCTGCGCGAACGCCGCCGCGACGATGCCCTGCAGGGCATCAATTCCACCATTTTCGTCCGGATCGCCAAGCTGCCGATGCCCGTCATCGCGGCACTGGACGGCTTCTGCCTTGGCGGCGGCGCCGAACTGGCGTACGCCGCCGACTTCCGGATCGGCACCCCGTCGGTCCGGATCGGCAATCCCGAAACCGGACTCGGCATCCTGGCCGCCGCCGGCGCCAGCTGGCGCCTCAAGGAACTCGTGGGGGAGCCCGTCGCCAAGGAAATGCTGCTCGCCGGTTCCGTGCTGCGCGCAGAACGTGCCCTCGCGGTAAATCTCATCACCGAAATCCATGAACCGTCCGATCTGATGGCCGCGGCCCACAGCGTCGCCGACCGGATTGCCACGCAGGATCCGCTCGCCGTCCGGATCACCAAATCCGTGTTCCATGCCCCGGCCGAGGCGCATCCCCTCATTGACCAGCTGGCACAGGGGATCCTCTTCGAATCCCAGGCCAAGTTCGACCGTATGCAGGCTTTTCTGGATAAGAAATCAGCGAAGAAATCAGAAAAGAAGTCAGCCAAAGAACCAGGGAAGCAGAAATAGACATGGGCAACTCCGTACTCCCCGCCAACCTTCCCAGCAGTGATCTTCCCGACAGCAACCTTCCCCACTCCGTGGGAGTCCTCGGCGGCGGCCGCATGGGCGCAGGCATCGCCCACGCCTTCCTGATCAACGGAGCCAACGTCGTGGTCGTCGAGCGCGACGAGGCGTCGGCCGAGGCCGCCCGGGAGCGGGTCGAGTCCGCCGCCGCCAAGAGCATTGAGCGCGGCGCCGTGGACGGCAACCTGGACGAGATCGTATCCCGGCTCGCGGTCACAGTGGACTACGACGACTTCGCCGGCCGGCAGCTGGTGGTCGAGGCCGTTCCGGAGGACTGGGACCTGAAGGTCACTGCGCTGCGCGGCATCGAGGAACGGCTCGCCGACGGCGCCTA
>NZ_KI914918.1:23903-31792 GCF_000520575.1 Arthrobacter sp. I3 | reverse complement strand
TGAAGCGGCCGCAGAACTTCCTGGGCCTGCACTTCTTCAACCCCGTGCCGGCGTCGACGCTCATCGAGGTGGTCCTCGGCGAGCAGACTTCCGACGCCCTGGCCCAGGCCGCCCGCGGGTGGGTCGAGGCGCTCGGCAAGACCGCCGTCGTGGTCAACGACGCGCCCGGATTCGCCTCCTCCAGGCTGGGCGTCGCGATCGCCCTCGAAGCGATGCGCATGGTGGAAGAGGGCGTGGCCACCGCTGAAGACATCGACAACGCCATGGTGCTGGGCTACAAGCACCCCACGGGACCGCTGCGGACCACCGACATAGTGGGCCTGGACGTGCGCCTCGGCATCGCGGAGTACCTGCAGTCCACGCTGGGTGACCGTTTCGCTCCGCCGCAGATCCTCCGCGACAAGGTCGCCCGCGGCGAACTGGGCCGCAAGTCCGGCAAGGGCTTCTTCGACTGGACCAAGTGACCGGCATTCGTGCGTGCCCCTAGGATGGTGCGGTGACTTCCCTAGACCGCCCCGCGATCGCGCCCATCACCCTGACCGGCAAGTACGTCGTCCTTGAGCCGCTGAGCCAGGACCACCATGACGGCCTTGTCGAGGCGGCACGCGACGGCGAGCTGTGGCACCTCTGGTACACCAGCGTGCCCGCCCCGCAGCACATGGCCGCCGAGATTGAGCGTCGCCTGGCCCTGCAGGACAGCGGCGCCATGCTGCCCTTCACCACGCGGCTGCTCGACCCCGCCACGGGCGGACCGGGCCGGGTGATCGGCATGACCACCTACATGAACATCGACGCCGCCACGCCCCGGGTGGAGATCGGCTCCACCTGGAACGCGGCGTCCGCGCATGGCAGCGGCAGCAACCCGGACTCCAAGTTGCTGCTGCTGCGGCACGCCTTCGAGACGCTGGGCTGCCCCGCCGTCGAGTTCCGGACGCACTGGCTCAACCACCAGTCCCGCGAGGCGATCACGCGGCTGGGGGCCAAACAGGACGGCGTGCTCCGCAGCCACACGCGCAGCGCCGACGGGGCGCTGCGAGACACCGTCGTGTATTCCATCCTGGAACATGAATGGCCGATGGTCCGGAACGCCCTCGAATCCCGGCTGGCCAAGCGGCGCTAGCGTGCTGAGTAGGCCTTGGCCCCGTTAAGCGATGCGAAGTACGCCTCGTAGCCCCGGGCGTTCGGGTGGAAGTTTTCGGGACTGGCGAGGGCCGTACGGCTGAAATTGATCCACGGGGCCGCAGAGTTCACGCCGTGACCGGCGAAAGCGGTCCGGACATCGACGTATTCCGCTCCGGTGGCCCGGGCGGCGGCGGCGATGGAGCCGTTCAGGCCGTCCGCCAGGACCGTGGCCTTGTAGATGAACCGGGACATCGGATCAGCCTGGCCTGGCGCGACCGGATCGTAGAGGTAGGGGTAGCCCGTCACTACAACCTTGGCGTTGGGGGCGGCAGCCTTCACGCGCTGGATCATTGCTGTCACGTCGCCGGACAGTCGATGGCTGGAGATCTGGCCCTCGGCGTAGGCACTGGCGGCATCGCACAGCGGACCCGCAGCGGGATTGACTATGGCGGCGCCGCAGGAGGCGAGGATTTCCGCAAACCGGAGGTTGTTGCCGCCGGCAGTGATGGTGACGAGCCCGGTGGTCCTGGTCAGGCGCCTGAGCTGGGTGTTGACGACGTCCTGGGTCGTCTTGCCGCTGCAGGCCGCGTTGGCGACGAGTTTGATGGTCTTGGTGTGGGCAGCGAGTTCGGAATAGCTGTTCTCGCTGCGGTAGCAATCATCCAGGTACGGCCCCGCCCCCAGCCCGGCGGCATAGGAGTCTCCGAGCGCGACGTACCGGGTCCTGTCCGCCGCCTCCGCCGGTACCGCCGCCACACCGGCCGCCATGGCCAGGGCGGCGAGACCGGCCGCCAGAGCGGTCCGCCGGCGTCGAAGTTTCAGAGGTCCCATGGTGTTCTCCTCAGTGGCACCCTGGGTTCAGCGCCCGTGCCGTGAAAAACGTGCTGCGAAGCGTTAACCCCGCACCATGCCAATGGTCCCATTGTGTATAACGTTTGTGAATCCTGCCGCGGATCGCGCCGGTGCGTGTGCTTAGCTTTCTGGATGATCATTCCTGCAGCGCCCCTGGGCCAAGCCAAGGGGCAGGCGGTGCCCGGAACCGTGGAGTGGGAGGGGGCCGTCAACGCGTGGAACGTGGCCGGGGACGTGTTCCGCATGGGACGGCGGGAATGGCTCACCGAGGCCGGCTGGCGGCAGGTGCACCGCCGGGGCATCCGGACCGTCATCGACCTCCGCAACGAAGCCGAAATCCGGCGTAGGGAGACCGATCCGCCGGTGCGGGCTGAGGCCCTGGCCGGTTTAGACGTCGTGCTGGCCCCCACCGAAGACCCGGACAACCGCGAATTCCGCGAGCTCTGTGTGCCGTACCTCAACGACCCCGCCTGTTATGCGGACAACGCCAGGCTGTTCCCGCACCTGCTGGCCCGGGTCTTCAAGGCGGTGGCCGCCGCGGAGGGCGGTGTGGTCATCCATTGCTCCGCGGGGCGGGACCGGAGCGGCATGATCGCCGCCATGCTCCAGGACCTCGCCGGTGACAGCGACGAGGCCATCGTGAGTGGCTACCAGCGCTCCATGCGGGGCATCAACGAGCACCTCCGGCACGCCGCCGTCCCGCATCCCCACGAGCGCTTCCTCCCCGAGAACGTGCTGGTGCCCCTGCTGGAATCCCGGGGCCAGAGCCTGCTGCAATTTGTCCGGTCCCTCAACACCGCGGACTACCTCTTCCGCCACGGCGTGACGACCCCGGAACTCGCGGCCATCCTCGGAAAGCTCGGCCGATAGGGTGGGCGCAGTTAGGGTAGGCCAGTGAAGACTCCGAAGTTCCAGCCGATGGTGCGGGCGGCCGCTGCCCTCGCGATTGCGCTTGCCGGTACCGTGCCTGCCTTGGCGCTGACCGCGGTCCCGGCGATGGCCGAAGCCAACGCCCCAGTCCCTGCAGACCCGGCGCCGGCTGCGTCGGCGATGGCGACGCCGGTTTCGACGCCGGTGCCGGTCTCGACGGCGGTTCCTGCGCCGGCTGTGTCTGCGGTCCCGACGGCGGTCCCGGTGCCGCCGCCGGCTGACGCGCCTTTGGCCGGTTCTTCTCCGGTGCCGTCCGCGACGCCGATCAGCGATGCCGGCCTCGCCGAGGCCGTGCGGCGGGACCTTGGCATGACTCTCGCGGAATTCGACGCCGCCGGTGCACTTGCCCGGCGGGCAGCCGACGCCGCGCCCTCCCTGCGGGCCCTCCCGGGTTATGTGGGGATCAGCCTCGCTGGAGGCAAGGTCGCGGTTGAGGGCAGCGGCGCCGAGCTCCGGGCCCGCGTGGCCGAACTGAACCAGTCCGGCCCGGCCGACTTCCTGCTTGCCGCCCCCGCGGCCGCCGCCGCTGTCCCGTCAGCCGCGGAGCTGCTGGCCTCCAGCACCCAGCAACTGTTCGAGGCCTATGTCCGCGAGGTCGGGGCCGCCGGGCTGCAGGCTGTCACCTACACAGACGGCCACTTTGTCATCCGCGCCGGCGGCACCAACACGGCGCAGTCCGTTCCGGCTGCCGACGCCCTTCCCGTCCTTCCGGCCGCAGTTCCCGCCTCCGTTGTTCCCGCCTCCGGCGCGGGTGTGCAGCCGGCGAAAGCTCCGGGCCCGGTGCCGAAGATGTCCGCGGCCGAATTCGTGGCCCGCTACGTCAACGTGACGCTGGAACAAGGATCCCGGATCACCACCGAGGAGGACTACTTTGGCGGCGAGGGCTACATCGTTGACGGCCTAGCCCTGTGCTCGGCCGGGTTCGGGGCCTTCAGCCCCGCGGGCGAGCCTCTGGTCCTGACCGCCGGGCACTGCGCCGGTGACGGCTCCGCGAAGCAGGCCGAGATCGAAAATCCGGCAGGTGCGCCAGCGGCCGGGGGTGCAGGTTCTGGCGCGGCCGCCGGGATCCTGGGCACCTTCGGGTTCAGCCAGTTCGGCGGCACCGGCAATTCCAAAGTTGCGCCGGACGGCACCAACGTCGGCACGGACATCGCCGTCCTCCACGGCATCAGGAGCGGCCTGGACCTCCAGCCCGCCGTCACCCGATGGGACAAGCCCGCCGACCCGGGGCCGACGTCCGTGAAGATTGTGGGAACAGTGGCTCCTTTCCAGGGCCAGCCCGTGTGCCGGTCCGGCCGGACCACCGGGTGGAGATGCGGCACGGTGGACTCGGTCGGCATCTGGGCCATGGTTGGGCCAAATTCACTACCGCCCGATTATGACAACGATCTCCGGGCGGTCCGGGGCTTCGACTCAACGTCCGTCACCTCCGGCGGCGGGGACTCCGGCGGCCCGTGGATCAGCGGGAACTTCGCCGTCGGGCTGCACACGGGGGCTGAAAGTACCGACCAGGGCGTCCAGACGCGGGCCATCGCGACCAGCCTCGAGGACGCCATGGGCCAGGTCCCCGGCGGTGTCCAGCTGCAACTGTTCCTGGCCAAACCAGCGCTCGCGGCGGCCTCCACCGGAACCGTCACGGCCGGTGAGCCGATTACCGGGCACATCGATGCCGGCCCGGCCTCCGTGGTGGCTCCGAATTCCAAGGTCCGCATCACCGTCCTGAACCAGAAACCAGGCCAGACCTCGGGCCAGAAGGACGGCCAGCCCCTGGAAGTACCGGTCGACGCGTCGGGAAACTGGCAGTTCCCTGCACCGTCGTTGGCCGGGCCATTCAAGTTCTCGGCTGAGACCGTGAACGGCTTCAGCGGCTCCGGCGCCGTCGCCCTGTCCGTCGATGTCTCCCGCCTCGCGGCTCCGGCCATCACCTCACCGGTGGACGGCCAGCCGGACGGCCCGGGACTCACCGCCATCGAAACCATCGAGGGCACAGGAGAAGCCGGGGGCACGGTGCGGCTCTCCGGCGACTTCACCGGGACCGGGCTCGTTGACGCAGACGGCCACTGGAGCATCAAGGTGGCCGATCAGCCGGTCTTCGGAAAAATTTCGGTCACGGCAGTGCTCACGGCCCCCGGAGAAATGGACAGTCCCGCGGCGACCCGCACCTACACCGTCATTCCGCCGGCTCCGGCGGTGTCGAACCTCAGGGACGGCCAACACCTGCGACAGGACGCCCTGCCAGCCACCATCTTTGGCACGGCCCTTCGAGGTGCCGGCGTGGCCGTGGCTGTGGACGGGGTGGCCGTGGACTCCGTGCAGGCCGGTTCCGGTTCCGGAGCGGGCAATACCGCGCTCGAGCCCGGGACCGCGCGGACCTTGGCCGGCAGTGCCCGGTGGAGTGTCACGTTCCCCGCGGAACTGGTCGCCGGTGCGCACACCTTGACCGTGACGCAAACCGTTGACGGCGTCGCATCGCCGCCGGCCGCCGTGGCGTTCAGCGTCGACGCCGCGCCCGTTTCCGGGGAAACTCCGGCCGGGCCGCCAGCCGGGACACCGGGATCCGTGCAGCCGCCAACGCCTGGCCGGCCGGCGGTCCCGCAACAGCCCGCCAACCCGGCCGGGGCTCCCGCCGGACCGGTCAAACCGGCGCAAGCTCCCGCCCCGCCGGCGGACACCTCCGTCATTGCGGGCGGCACGGCACCGGACAACACGGCACCAGGCAACACAGCACCAGGCAAGACGGCACCAAGCAACACGTCGGGCACCACAGGCCAGCTAGCGAGCACGGGCGCAGGCGGGCTCCTGCCCTTGGCGGGTCTCGGCGCCGGTGTCCTGCTGCTCGGCGCGGCCTTCGTGGCGTTCGGCCGGCGCCGGGCGGTGCGTTAGCCGGGGGCTCCAAGCCCGGGCTCGCCGGAAAGCCGCGGGTCGCCGTACCGCTACGGCGACCCCGCAAGTTTTGGGCGAATCCGGGCGTTCGGGAGGAAACAGCGGGCCGCGGGTTACTGGAAGTCAGCCAGCCAGAGATCCGGGCCGAAAACCTCGTACTGAATGTCCTTGGCAGGGACGCCACCGGCAATCAAGGCGCTCCGAACCGACTTCAGTAACGGCAGGGGGCCGCAGAGGTAGTACTCGGCGTCGTCCGGGAGTTCGACGTCGCTGACGTCCATGAAGCCGGAGAACACGGAACCGGACGCCTCACCGGTCTCGCGCGCCTCGCCGGTCCCGCCCGCCTCACCGGTCCCCGCTGTCTCCGCGGGAGTCAGGAACCACGTCTTCAGGGTCCCGTCCGCGAGTTTCGCGAGATCTTCCCTGACCTGCGCGCGGAGCGGGAAGGATGCCTCGCTGTCATCGGCATGCAGCAGCATCACCTGGCGTCGTGAACCGGACTGCACCAGGTGGGAGAGCATCCCGGCCATGGGCGTGATGCCGATTCCCGCGCTGGCCATGACCAGGGGCCGGTCCGTGTACTCCAGCACAACGTCGCCGAACGGAGCCGAGAGCACCACCTCGTCGCCTACCTGCACGTCATTGTGGAGCAGACTGGACATCTCGCCGTCGGGAGTCGGAAGCCCGTGGACCCTCTTGACGGCGAACTGCCGGTGCTGGCCGTCGTCGGCCTTGGTCAGGCTGTATTGCCGGGGCTGCTGTACGCCGTCGGGCATGGTCATCTTGAGGGTCACGTACTGCCCGGGCAGGGACGGCTTGACGTCCCGCTCGTCGGTCCGTTCGACGACGAACGAGACGACGTCGGCGGTCTCCTGGATCCGCTGCACCACCCGCCACGTCCGCCAAATGGTCTCGGGGGAGAGGTGCACTGCGTTGTACAGCCCGCGCTCCTTGTTGATGAGCAGGTTCGCCATCAGCCAGTAGACCTCATCCCAGGCGGCGGCGACCTCGGGAGTGACGGCATCGCCCAGAACATCCACGATTGCCCACATGAGGTGGTCGTGAACAATCTGGTACTGGTCCGGGCTTAGTCCCAGCGAGACGTGTTTGTGGGCCACCCGGGAGAGCAGATGGTCCGGCACCTGGTCCGGTTTCTCCACGAGCATGCCGGCGAAGGCCGCGATGGATCCGGCGAGTGCCTGCTGCTGGCGGCCGTCCGCCTGGTTTCCCCGGTTGAAGAGCCCGTCCAGGAGATCCGGCTGCGCCTCGAACATATGTTTGTAGAAGCGCTTGGCGATTTCCTCGATGTGCTGCCCGACTACGGGCAGCGTTGCCTGAATGACGGGAAGTGAGGTGTCTGAGAGCATGGTGGATCCCTTCCGGTGAGACCGGTGATACCCGGCGGTGCCGGGCGACTCAGCACTTCCAAGCTAACAGCCGCGGCACCGTGCCTTCCGGGCCGATCGGCCCTACATCGGGGGCGGGGTCCGGTGTAGGCGGCCTCTGCCCTCGGCCCGAGTTCGCCGGAACGTTGCAGGGTCGCCGGAAAGATACGGCGAACCCGCACGGTTCCGGCGACTCCGAGGGTCGGGCCCACGCCGCGAGCTGCGCATCCGGTGCTCAGGCCTTGCGGTCCAGCAGCAGGTTGGTGATCCGCAGCGTGCAGATTCGCTGGCCGGTCTCGTTCGTGATCAGCACCTCGTGGGTGGTCAGGGTGCCGCCCAGATGGATGGGGGTGGCCGTGATCGTGACCAGTCCCTCGCGGGCCGACTTGTGGTGCGTGGCCGAGACGTCGACGCCCACCGCCGTCTTGCCCAGGGTGCTGGCGTGGATGACGGCGGCCCAGGACCCCACGGCCTCGCCCACGGCCAGTGAGGCGCCACCGTGCAGGAGCCCGAACGACTGCCGGTTGCCCTCCACCGGCATGGTCGCGACCACGCGGTCCACGGACTCCTCGACGATCTTCACGCCCATCTTCTCGTCGAGTTCCCCCAGGGTGATTTTCCACAACTCGGTGCTGCCGGTCTCGGGCGTCATAGCGTCTCCTTTGTTGCCGGCCGGCCGGGTCCCGGACGGTCGGTGCCGCCGCGGCTAGTGTGCGG
>NZ_KI914918.1:20467-23803 GCF_000520575.1 Arthrobacter sp. I3 | reverse complement strand
CGCCGCGGCTAGTGTGCGGCAGGCCTCCTTCATGTACTGTAGATCATATTACCGAACGGACGGTCAGTAATGTTCCGGCCGTGTTGATCTTGCTCCCCCGTTGGAAGGACCCGTCAACGATGACCACCACAGCCGCACCCGCAGTAGACACTGTCGAGATCGTTCCCAGTTTCATCCGGGGTTCCTGGTGGACTCCCGACGACGCCGCCGCCGCCGGCGCGGCGCCGGTACTGGACGCCAGCACCGGCGAACTCCTGGCGAAGGTGAGCACCGAGGGGCTCGACCTCGCCGCCGTCGTGGATTACGGCCGCACCACCGGCCAGACGGAACTTGGCACGCTGACCTTCCACCAGCGCGCGCTCAAGCTCAAGGAACTGGCGCAGTACCTCAATGGCCGCCGCGAGGAGTTCTACGCGCTCTCGGCGCAGACCGGCGCCACCAAGATCGACTCTATGATCGACATCGACGGCGGCATCGGCGTCCTGTTCACCTTTGGGTCCAAGGGCCGCCGGGAGCTGCCCAACTCCCAGGTGGTGGTGGATGGCCCCATGGAGGTGCTGTCCCGCGACGGCTCGTTCGCCGGTGAGCACATATACACCCGCATCCCCGGCGTCGCCGTGCAGATCAACGCCTTCAACTTCCCGGTCTGGGGCATGCTGGAGAAGCTTGCCCCGGCCTTCCTCGCCGGCGTCCCCACCATCGTCAAGCCCGCCACCCCCACCGGGTACGTGGCCGCCGCCGTGGTCAAGGCGATCGACGAATCCGGCATCCTGCCCACCGGCTCGCTGCAGCTGATTTCCGGCTCGGTCCGCACGCTGCTGGACCACCTGGACTACCGCGACCTCGTGGCCTTCACCGGCTCCGCGTCGACCGCCAACACGCTCAAGTCGCACCCCAACGTGGTCAAGGGCGGCGTCCGCTTCACCTCCGAGACCGACTCCCTGAATGCCGCGATCCTGGGCCCGGATGCGGTCAAGGGCACACCGGAATTCGACGCCTTCATCAAGTCCCTCGTCACCGAGATGACCGCCAAGGCCGGCCAGAAATGCACCTCGATCCGCCGCGCGATCGTGCCGCAGGAACTCGTTGCCGACGTCACCGCGGCTGTGGGGGACCGCATCCGCGAACGCGTCGTGCTCGGTGATCCCCGCGCCGAGGGCGTCACCATGGGCGCCCTGGCCTCCCTCGAGCAGCTCGCCGACGTGCGCGCCGCCGTACAGTCCATGCTCGACGCCGGCGGGGAGCTCGCCTACGGCACGCTCGACGCGCCCAAGGTCACCAGCGCGGACGGCAGCATCGGCGTCGTCGACGGCGGCGCCTTCATGTCCCCGGTCCTGCTGAGCTGGGCCAACCCGGAAGCCGAGGAGGTCCACTCGCTCGAGGCATTCGGCCCGGTGTCCTCGGTGATCGGCTACACGGACCTGGCCGACGCCGTCCGCCTCGCCGCCCGCGGCGGCGGCTCGCTGGTCGCCACGGTCTGCACGAACGATCCCGCCGTGGCCCAGCAGCTGGTCACCGGCATCGCGGCCCACCACGGCCGCGTGCTCATGCTCAACCGCGAGGACGCCCGCAGCTCCACCGGCCACGGCTCCCCGGTCCCGCACCTGGTCCACGGCGGTCCCGGCCGCGCCGGCGGCGGCGAAGAGCTCGGCGGCATCCGCTCGGTGATGCACCACATGCAGCGCACCGCCATCCAGGGCTCGCCGAACATGCTCACCGCCGTCACCGGGCTCTGGCACACCGGAGCGGACCGCAACTTCACGCTCGAGACCGAGGGCCAGCACCCGTTCCGGAAATCCCTCGCCACCCTGCACATCGGCGACGCCATCCGCTCGGAGCTGCGGGAGGTCTCGCTGGAGGAAATCACCAAGTTCGCGAACTCCACCGGCGACACCTTCTACGCCCACACCAACCAGGAAGCCGCGGCGGCCAACCCCTTCTTCCCGGGCATCGTGGCGCACGGCTACCTCCTGCTCAGCTGGGCCGCCGGCCTGTTCGTGGAGCCCGCTCCGGGTCCGGTCCTGGCCAACTACGGCTTGGAGAACCTGCGGTTCATCACCCCCGTGGCCGCGGGCGATTCCATCCGCGTGACCCTGACGGCCAAGAAGATCACCCCGCGCGAGACCGACGAGTACGGCGAGGTGGCCTGGGATGCGGTCCTGACCAACCAGAACGACGAAATCGTCGCGGCCTACGACGTCCTGACCCTCGTCGAGAAGTAGCCTCACCCGACGCTCCCTCACGTCCTGCGGGTCCAGCGCGGACGCTCCCTCACTAGTGCGGGAGCGTCCGCTGTTGTTCTGCCGCGAGTGGCGGAACGTTGCTTGTTCGGAGGCGCAATTTGTAGGGGCTTTCGATCCCGCTCCGGCGTAAAATCTTGCTCGTAGGAGGTGGCGAAATGACCCTAGTACTCAATAAAGCCACAACAGTCCTGCCAGTTGATGATGCAGAGCGTGCCCGGCATTTCTACGCGGACACTTTGGGGCTCCCGCACCGTGGCGTGGCAGATGACGGAAGCGAATTGTTCGGCTCAGAAGGCGGCCCAATGCTGCAGCTGATGCCAGTCAAGGATGGAATGCATTCAGAGCACACCACCCTGAGCTTCGAAGTCAGCGAGATCGAGCGCACGGTCCAGGAAATGGAAGCCAAGGGCGTCATGTTCCAGGACTACGATCGCCCGGACCTCAAGACCGAGAACCATATTTGTACAACGGATTCAGAGAAGTGCGCCTGGTTCATGGACTCCGAGCACAATATTCTGTGCGTGCACGAGAACATCACCACGGCGGCTGATTACCAGCTCTAAACGGCGGGCAACGGCGGATTTTCGGGCGCTCCGGCTCAGCGGGGCGCCCTTTTTTGTTGCCCGCCGTCATCCAGGGCGCCTCGCCGCCTTCCGGTGGCGCCCAGGCCCAGGTGCACGAGAGGGATTGTCCTCAGCTGCGTCCCTGCAAAGGTTCGCGGGCTGGTCAGCTTCCGTTGTACTCGTCGTCGGTGATGTGCTCGCCCCACGTGGTGGTCGTCGCTGCGTCCTCGCCGTTCTGGAGCATGGCGATATGTTCCATGAAGCAGCCAGGGGCGGCCGCGTGCCAGTGCTCCTCGCCGGGCGGCGTGTAGAGCGTCTGGCCGGGGTGGACTTCGACGATCTTGCCGTCCCGGGTTCCGAACCGGCCGACTCCCTGGGTGACGCGGAGGTACTGGCCGTGTTCGTGGGAGTGCCAGGCGGTGCGGGCTCCGGGCGCGAAACGGACGGTCGCGACCACCATCGTCTGATCCGGCTCGTGCGGGAGCGCGATCGGATCGAGCCAGACGTCGCCGGCGAACCGGGCCGGCGGG
>NZ_KI914918.1:5286-20367 GCF_000520575.1 Arthrobacter sp. I3 | reverse complement strand
GGGTTCTTCGCAGTGGGGACAGTGGGTTCGATGTTCATGGTGATCCTTACTCGCTCTCGGTGAAGAGTCGCTTGGCGACGCCCATGGCGGCCATGCCCTTGGGCCAGCCTGCGTAGAGCGTGACATGGGTGATGGCTTCGATGAGTTCTTCCCGGGTGACGCCGTTCTCAATGGCGCGGCCAAGGTGGAAGCCGAGCTGTTCGGTGTTGCCGCCGGCGGTGAGTACGGCGACGGTGATAAGGCTGCGGTCACGGGCCGGAAGCTCCGGGCGGTTCCAGACGTCCGCGAACAGGACGTCGTCGGTGAGCCCGGCGAGCTTCGGGGCGAAGTCTCCGAACATGTTCCGGCCTCCGCCGACCTGTTGGGGTTGGTCAAGTCATGATTTTCCTTCTTTCAGTGGAAACTGGAATTGCTGCAGGGCTTCATGCAGGGCTTCAACCGCCTTGTTGGTCACAGTTGTTTGCGTCGCCGCGCCAGGGCCGTGAGTTCGTTGGCGCCGTAGCTGTTGTCCTCCGGGTTGACGGTAACGCCGGGTGCGACGAGCTGGTCGATGCGGTCCAGGACGTCGCTGGCCAAGGTGATGTCCGCGGCGGGCAGGTAAGACTCGAGCTGTTCCATGGTGCGCGGTCCCACGATGGCGGCCGTGACGCCGGGGTGATTGATCACGAAGGCGATGGCCAGTTCGATGAGCGTCAGCCCGGCTTGTTCAGCGAGGCGGGCGAGTTCTTCGACGATGTCGAGCTTGCGCTGGTTGGCCGGGCTCGTCATGTCGAACCGGGCGTTCGGACGCGCGGTTGAGGTGGGCGCGGAGGCTGCGTTTTTACGCCAGCGCCCGGAGAGCCAGCCGCCGCTGAGGGGGCTGTAGGTGAGGGTGCCCATGCCGTGGCGCTGCACCGTGGGAAGGATGTCCTCCTCGATACCGCGGACCAGGATCGAGTACGGCGGCTGCTCGGTGACAAACCGCTCCAGGTTGCGTTCCCGGGATGCCCATTGGGCTTCCACGATCTGCGACCCGGAATACGACGAGGAGCCGATGTACCGCACCTTCCCTTGGCGGACCAGGTCGGTGAGGGCGCCGAGAGTCTCCTCGACGTCGGTATCCGGGCTGGGCCGGTGCACCTGGTAGAGGTCGATGTAATCGGTGTTCAAGCGGCGAAGGGAGTCTTCGACCGCCCGCATGATCCAGCGGCGGGATCCACCCCGCTGGTTGGGATCGTCCTCGTTCATGGGCATGAAGAACTTCGTGGCGAGGAACACGTCCTCACGCCGGCCTTCCAGTGCCTGCCCGACGATTTCCTCGGATGCCCCGCCGGAGTAGACATCGGCGGTGTCGATGAAGTTGATTCCCGCGTCGAGGGCGCGGTGGATGATTCGAATGGAGTCCGCGGTGTCATTGTTGCCCCAGGGGCCGAACATCATCGCGCCGAGGCATAAGGGACTGACCCGCACGCCGGTGCGGCCAAGGGGACGGTATTCCATGATGGTGCCTTCTCTCTGTCTCAGGCTTCGGGGATGACCATGGCGAAGCGTTCTTCGCGGGCCTCGTCGGGATCCGGTCCGTTGCGCACGCCGGTGTCGAGTGCGTCGATGGCGGCGAGTTCGTCGGCGCCGAGTTCGAAGTCGAAGACGTCGAAGTTCTCCGCGATGCGTGCGGGGTTGGTCGACTTCGGGATGGCTGAGCGGCCCTGCTGCAGGTGCCAGCGGATCATGACCTGGGCGAGGCTCTTTCCGTGTGTTTGTCCGATGCCGGTGATCATTGGGTCTTCCATCACGTTCCTGCGCTTCTCGCCCCATCCGGGGTAAAAAGTGATGCCTCCGATCGGTGACCACGCCTGGGTAAGGATGCCGTGTTCGGTGTCCGTTGCCTGGACGGCCGGCTGGGCGAAGTATGGGTGCAGCTCAATCTGGTTAACCGACGGGACGACGTCTGTGGCCGCCAGCAACTGCACCAGGTGGTGCGGCATGAAGTTGCTGACACCGATCGCCCGGACGCGCCCGTCAGCAAGCATGGTCTCCAGTGCCTTGTACGCGCCGACAGTTCTTTCGAAGCGGTCGGGGGCGGGCTGATGCAGGATGAACAGGTCCAGGTAGTCGACGCCCAGCTTGCCAACAGCCTTCTCCCAGGCGTGAAGCGTCTGGTCGTACCCGTAGTCGCTGACCCAGACTTTGGTCTCGATGAACACGTCGGAACGGTCCAGGCCCGAGTTGCGGATGCCCTCACCGACCTCCCGCTCGTTGCCGTACGCCGCGGCAGTGTCGATGTGCCGGTAGCCCGCCGCCAGCGCCGCTTCGACGGCCGCCGTCGTTTGCTCCGGCGCGCTTTGGAAGACGCCCAGTCCGAGGGCGGGCATCGTGACGCCGTTATTGAGAGTAAGTTCCATGTGCATGCCTTTCACGGTATTCAGGTGTGCGGGATTGTGGGAGGGCACGTGAGTACCCCCTTTTCGGATGTAGACAGGTCAGCGGGCGGCCTCGGCCAGGGGTGCGGGTGCGGCCCCGAGCGGTATCAGGACCCGGCGGGCGGCCAGATCAGCGGGCAGGATGAGGGCCGCGGTGACAGCCAGGGCCAGGAGCAGGAGGACACTGCCCGTGGTGAGGGCAGCGCTGACCTGCGCGGCCAGGTGCGCTGCGGCAGCGCCGGCGGCCGGGACAGTGGCTGCGGCCGCGACCGCGATGCCCAGCCCAAGGCAGGTGCCGACCTGGTGGAAGGTGTTCACCAGGCCCGACGCCGCGCCGGCGTCGGCCGCGGGCGCGCCAACGATGCCAAACGACGTAAGGGGCGCAAAAGCCAAGCCCTGTCCGGCTCCGATAAGGACCATCGGGAAAGCGACGTCCGTCAGGTAGGAGGAGTCGACGCCGACCCGGCTGAGCCAGAACATCCCGGCAAGGGTGATCAGGATGCCGGCCACAAGGGGAATCGAACCCGGCATCCGGTTTACGAGCCGCGGGATACCCATTGCGACGGCGAAGTTGACGGCAGTCATGGGCAGAAATCCCATGCCGGCCTGCAGGGGGTCGAAGCCGAGGACCTCCTGCAGGAACTGGGTGGTGAAGAAGAAAAATGCAATCATTGCGCCCAGATATAGGAACCGTGCAACATAGGCGCCGGCGCGGCGGCGGCTGGCGAACAGCCGCAGCTGCATGATCGGCTGGGCGGCCCTGCGTTCGATCAGCACAAACACGACGAGGAGCACGATGCCGGCGGTGACGGCCGTGACCGTGGCCGCGGAGGCCCAGCCCGCGTCGGCGGTGTTGATGATGCCGAACACGAGCGCGCCGACCCCCAGGGTCGCGCTGAGCGCGCCGAACAGGTCGAAGCGGCCGCGGGCCCTGCCGGTTTCCGGGAGGAACCGCGGAGCGAGTGCGATCATCGCGGCGCCGATGGGTACGTTGACGAAGAACCCGGCACGCCAGGAGATCCAGTGGGCCAGCGCCCCGCCGATGACCAGTCCCAGGCTGGCACCCATCCCTGCGGTCGCGCCGTATAACGCCACGGCCCGCGTGCGCTCACGGCCTTCCGGGAAGCTCGCCGTGAGCAGGGACAGGGAGGCGGGCGCGACGATCGCCGCCCCGATGCCCTGGATCGCCCGGCCGGAGATCGCCCACCAGCCCGACGGGGCCAGCCCGATCAGCAGGGACGCGACCGAGAACACCACCAGCCCGAACACGAAGACACGCCGGCGGCCGAGGAGGTCGCCGGCCCGGGCGCCGAGAAGCAGCAGGCCGCCGAAGACCAGCGTGTACGCGTCCTGGACCCAGGAAAGCTCCCCGGTACCCAGCTGGAGATCGGCCTGCAGGCTCGGCAGGGCCGTGAAGATGACCGAGTTGTCCAGCAGGATCATGAAGTAGCTGGCGAGGATGATCGCCAGGATCGCCGCCCGGTGGGCAGCAGTTGCGGGTTCAGGATTCATGTTTTCCATGGAACCGTGATTCCTCAACGGCGGGGAGTCACGGACGTTCCGGGTAATGCCAGTGCCTCCCTCGTCGCATAGGCCGCGGGTAGCGTGGAGGCCATGACACACAGCGACGACGTGCGGAAGTTCCTGACCTCCCGCCGTGCCAGGATCACGCCAGAGGAGGCCGGCCTCCCGGTCTACGGCGGAAACCGCCGCGTTACCGGGCTGCGGCGCGAGGAAGTCGCGATGCTCGCCGGGATGAGCATCGATTACTACATACGCCTTGAGCGCGGAAACCTCTCCGGCGCCTCGGACAGCGTCCTTGAAGCCCTCTGCCGTGCACTGAAGCTTGACGACGCCGAGACGGCCCACCTTTTTGACCTGGCCCGCGCGGCCACGGCCGCTCCCCGGGTGCGGCGAAAGCGCAGCCCGCAGACGGTGCGGCCGAGCGTGCAACGCGTCATTGATGCGATCACGACGGCGCCGGCCTGGGTCCGCAACGACCGCGGGGATGTCCTTGCCGCCAACGAACTCGGCCGTGCCCTCTACCTGGACATGATGGCTGAGCAGGTGACTCCGCCGAACAGTGCACGGTTCACCTTCCTGAACCCGAAAGCGCGGGAGTTCTTCGCCGATTGGGAACGCAGCGCGGACGACATCGTCGCGGTCCTGAGGTCCACCGCCGGGAAAAACCCCTACGACAAGGACCTCACGGACCTGATCGGAGAGCTTTCGACCCGCAGCGAGGAGTTCCGCACCCGGTGGGCGAGGCACGACGTGAAGTACCACCGCACCGGCCGCAAACGGCTCCACCACCCGATCGTGGGGGACCTGGACCTGAGCTTCGAGGCACTGGAACTGCCCGCGGACCCGGGGCTGCGCATCAACGTCTACACGGCAGATCCCGGGACACCCTCCGAGGACGCCCTGAAAGTCCTCGCCAGCTGGGCCGCCACCCAGCGCGAGACGGCAGCGGCCGCAGTCAGGGAGAAGAAATGACCGACCGTTCCTGCGCCGCGCTCATTGTTGGCGCCACCCGGTCAATGCCCGGGTCCGGTGACGATCTTCTTTCGTTCGGATTCGTGCGCGCCGCCCTTCTTCGCCAGCGTTGAGCACGCCTCCTCGATATCCCGGGCGAGCGTGTCGACGTGCTCGCGGCTCATCGTTTCCTTGACCAGCGCACGCATGATCGTCACGTCCTGGGCGTTCGGCGGCAGGGTGTAGGCCGGCACCATCCAGCCGCGTTCGGCCGAGAGCTGCCAGGCAATGTCGAACTCGTCGTACCCGGGGTCGGCGGCGAGCCGGAACGCAACCAGGGGAAGCTGCTCCTCGTCGGGGCCGATGATCTCGAACCGGCCCATGGCCTCCAACTTCTCGGCGAGGGCGCGGGCGTTGGTCTGCATGTTCTGCATGATGTAGGTGTAGCCGGCACGGCCGTAGCGCACAAAGTTGTAGTACTGGGCGAGAACCATCGACGAGCCGGTGGAGAAGTTCAGGGTGAACGTCGAGTCGGTCTTGCCGAGGTAGTTCTCCTCAAAAACAAGGTCCTTGGCCAGGTCGGCCTTCTCCCGGAAGATCAGCCAGCCGATGCCGGGATAGACCAGTCCAAACTTGTGTCCGGAGACATTGATCGAGCGGACCTGCTCGAGCCGGAAGTCCCATTTGGAGTCCGGGTACAGGAAGGGCCAGACAAACCCCCCGCTGGCCCCGTCCACGTGCAGCGGCACATCAAGGCCCCGCTCACCCTTGATCCGGACCAGCAGGTCGTTGATGCCGGCGATGTCGTCTTTGTGCCCGGTGAACGTCGTGCCCAGCACGGCTGCGACGCCGATGGTGTTCTCATCGATATGGGCCTCCACGTCCTCCGGGCCGATCGTGTACTTCCCCGGCTGCAGGGGCACGATCCGCGGCTCGACGTCGAAGTAGCGGCAGAACTTCTCCCACACAACATGCACGTCGCCGCCGAACACCAGATTAGGGCTCGACGTCGATGCGCCGGCGGCCTCGCGGCGTTTGCGCCAGTTCCACTTCAGGGACAGGCCGCCGAGCATGATCGCCTCGGACGATCCCTGGGTCCGGGCGCCCGTCGTCTCGCCGGGCGCGTGGAAAAGGTCTGCGAGCATCCGAATGCAGCGCTGCTCGATTTCGGCCGTGCGGGGATATTCGGCGTGGTCGATGAAATTGCGGTGCAGGTTCGCTGCGATGATCTGCTGGGCCTGCGGCTCCATCCATGTCGTTACGAAGGTGGCCAGGTTCCGGGCCGGATCACCCTCCAGCGCCAGGTCCTCCGACACCAGCCGCAAAGCGTCCTCAGCAGGAATGCCGGTCTCCGGGAACTCCCGGCTCGGAACCTCCTGGGTGACAAATCGGTTGCCGAACAGTGCCACGTCGGCGTCCGCCGGCTGGGAATTTATTGACATCACTTCTCCTCAAGAGACTGTTGAAAGGGGGTTACGGATGAGCTCCCCGGTCCGCGGGAACCGAGACGGCGGCGGATTCTGGACTCAGCATCAGAATCGCGCCGGTGAGGAAGCACAGGGCTCCTACAAGGGTGCCGAGAGTGGCCAGGTCGGCGTTCCAGACATCGCCGCTCGACGGTAGGACAAAGGCCGCCAGAGCCGAGACGCCGAACGCAACAGAGCCGGCCAGGTTGATCACGCCGATCTTCCACACCCGGGGCCTGGGCCTGCCGGCAATGGCGCGACCGGCATCCCGCAACGCCACACCGCTGGCGACGAGGAAGGCGACTGAACCCAGCGCATCGGGTCGCCACACCCGCTGCTCGGTCAGCGCCACACTGAGATTGACCCGCAATGCGTTTCCCGTACTCCAGTTGAACCACAGCGTGCCGGCAAGTTGAACCGCGCAGGCGAGCCAGCCGAGATTCCGTGGCGCCCACACCCAAAACCAGTGGCGGCGCTTGGCCCCCAGGAACGGGAGGGCGTCAACGGCTTCGCGGTACTGCAGGAACGACGCACTGGTGAAGAACAGCGAACCGACGAAGAAGGTGATCGCGCACAAGCGCAATCCCACGGCCTCGGCGTATGACGGAACCGCCCCCAAGGCGAACAGACTCGAGCCAATGATGAACAACCACGCGATCCACCGGTCCCGTCCGGTCGAACCTCCCGCGCTCGACATCTCACTTGCATGGCCGGACTTCGAGGCGGCCCGATGGTGGACCTTCCCGCCAGCGTCAGGCGCCACGGGCCCTTTCGGGCCCGGGACCGGGAGCACGTTGGAGATCACGAAGGCCACCGCCACAGCCACCACCACCTGCGGTGTTACCGCCACACCGTCCACTCCCAGCAGCAGCGTGGCCAGCAGGGTCGACGTCAACGGCAGCCTCAGCATGGCCGCGCACATGGCTCCCATGCCCATGCCGAGTCCTGCCGCGAGATTCATTCCGGGCAACCCGCTCGCGACAATACCGAGCGCCGCACCGATGAACATCGAAGGGAACACGGGCCCACCACGAAATGCGCTCAGCGAGAGCCCGTAGGCAAAGGCCTTACAAGCGATCAGCAGGAGGAGCGCCGAAAGCGAGTAGTCCGTGGCGTGTTCGACCAGATCCGGAAGGGCGTCCTGCCCCGAGAACAAGACCTGCGTGAAGCTGTTCCCAGAGATCAACTGGTAGGCCATCGCGGCAAGACCGATCAGCAGGCCGAGCCCAGAGGTCACCAACATCCGGTTCAGGTGCACGACCGGACGAAGCGAGAGCCCGACCCAGCGGATCAACCACCCCAACAGCGCGCCCACGACGCCCATGATCACCGCCCAGCCCAGCGTCGCCAGGGTCGGCGGCACCGCAGGCGGCACGACCGGCAGCGCCAGCGAGAAGCTGCCCAGCCCGGTCCAGCCGTCCAGGCCGACGAACACCAGCGCCCCGACGCCGGAAGCGAGCAGTCCGGGCAGGGCCATCAGGCTCAGCGTCATTCCCCCGATCCCGGCGGCCTCCATGATCAGGAATGCACCGAGCACGGGGGATCCGAGTAGGGTACTGATCGCTGCGAAGCTGCCGGCCGACGCCATGATCGTCAGGGCCATCGGCGGAGCGTCCTTCTTCGCCAGGTGCACCGCCAACGCCCCGAGGCCGCCACCGATCGCGATCAGCGGACCCTCCGGCCCGAGCACCGCACCCAGGCTGAGCGTGGTCAGTGCCGCGAGAATAATGCCCACGAGCTCCCGGCCGCTGGGCGGACCGCCGCCCGTCTTGAAGCCGAAAGCCGGTGAGTGGCCCGCGGTTCCCGGCAGATACCGTATGGTCGACGCCGTCAACAGCCCACACAGCACCAACCAGGGAACCGGCCACCAGGCAGGAACGGGACCCCCGAGGACTTGTTCCGGCAGGCCGACGAAGACGTACTGCTGGACCACCGCGACCAAAGCGAGAAAGCCGTACGCAATGACCGAGATGGGAACGCCCAAGACCGCAGCCAGCACGAGCGCAGAGATGTACGCCCTGGAACGAATGACGACGGCCGGATCGAAACTGGGCGGCGATGCGGCAGGCTCGCTCATTCCCGGCAACCCGGCGCGACTGTGACGATTCGGGTGATCCCGAATGTCCTTTTTCCAGCTCGGGGCGGCGTGCCCGTCCGGCAACACCGCGGGTCACCGATGATCAACGAGCAGAACATCATCCCTCCTCCTTCCGCCAGACGGCGGGAGCCTTTAGCGAGGTCTCACAAGCGATAGAGGTGGTCCTTCAGATGTTCTCCAAGCTAACCCTTCCAGTGGGGGGCGGTCGTCACCCAATGCGGGTGAAAGAGAACCAAGGCGCTGCGGGTCACACCCCGGGTGCCCCCACTCCGTCCGGGCGTGACCACGGCGTGACCGGGCGCTCCTGCCGGACGCCGTCCACCGTGATGTCCACTCTCTCATTGAAGAAACTGACAAGTCCGTGGATCTGGGCGGCGTCGAGGAGCCGCCGGTCATAGCTCCACGCGACGTTCCTGCCCTGCTCGGAAGCAGGGTAGCTCCAGTAGCTCGCCTGGCCCTTGTACGGGCAGATGGTCCGTTTGGGGCTCTCTTCCATCAGATCCAGCCGCACATCCGACGGCGGAATGTAGTAGCGCACCGGCAGCATGGTTTCGTAGAGCAGCTGCGCGCCGTTCGTCGTGGCGAGCGTGACGCCGTCGAGCCCTACCTCAACGGTGAGCGAGGACGCCCGGATGTCCACGCGGTGGAACGGATCACGGGGGTGGCCGATGATCTCCTCGTCGTCCTCGAGCCAGTCGAAAGCGTTGAAATCCAGCACCACGTAGCCGGCGAGGTCGGGGTCCGCCGGCCGGAAGGCAGCGCGGGGCAGCCTCGCATGGGGAGTGACGACGTCGAGTTCCTCACCGGCCGCCGTGTGCCTGCCGAACCCCGTGCGCGGATCCAGTGCCCGCGGCCCCTCCCGGCTCACTCTGAAGCCGTGTTCCGGGACATCGCCCGCCTGCTGCCCCGGCGGCGCCAGTTCGGCGCGGAGGTCGCCTTCGGAAACTGCGTAGATGGGGGTGATGCGCTTGGGCTCCCACACCAAGAGCGCACCCAGAGTGTCGACGACGGCACGCCCGCCCACCATGGCACGGACCCTCTTCGCGGTGGGCTGGTAGCGCAAATCGGGGAACGTGCTGAAGAGGACGTCAGATATCTTCGTGGCCATGACTACAGGGTGGGCGTCCGTTATCCTGCCGTCAACGACTTACCCGGCCACCCGCCGGCCGGCAGGCGGTCAGCGGGGGACGTGAAGGCCGTGGAACGCCATGGTGATGACGTCGTCGGCCAGCTTCTCCGGGGACAGCGAGCCGCCCGGCTTGTACCACTCGACGATCGAGTTGATGGTGCCGAACAGCAGCCGGGTGACGGTGCGGGGGTCAATGTCCTGGCGGAGCGAGCCCTCATCCCGGGCCTCGGAAATCAGTGCGGCGACCTTGTGGTCGAAGGTGCGGCGCCGTTCCAACGCATCCCGCTCGATCTCCGTGTTCCCGCGCAGGCGCAGCAGCAGCGTCACGAAGGGCAGCCGCTCCACCAGCACCGAGATGGTCTGGCGGACCACGAACTCCAGCCGGGCATCGGCCGAACCGGAGGTTGCCCCGGGCTGGTCCAGGATCGCCTCGAGCCCACCCAGGGCGTGGTCCAGGGCGAGCTTCAGCAGGTCACCCTTGGACGGGACGTGGTGGTAGATCGCGGACTTGGAGATGCCCAGGTTCTCAGCAAGGATACCCATCGAGGTGGCATCGTAGCCGTGGCGGTTGAAGACGTCGACGGCGATGACCAGCACCGACTGCTGGTCATAGCCGGGGCGGCCGCGCTTGGTGGTGGTTGCTGTGCTGGGCATAGTGGCTAGTTTCTCACGATCTGGTGCTCACTCAGCCCTTGGGGCGCATGTCGTAGATCCGGCGCAGCTTGCCGTTGGACCGCTCCAGCGAACCGGGGTCGACGACGTCGACGGTGCAGGAGGAACCGACGTGGATCTTGATCTGCTGCTGCAGGGCCTTGGCAGCCGCCGCCGCGCCCTCGACGCTGACGGCGTCGCGGCGCTCGATCTTGACGGTCATCTGGTCCATCCGATGGCCCTCGGGCCGGGTCAGTTCCAGCTGGAAGTGCGGGCTGAGCTCGGGGATGCGCAGGGCGATCTCCTCGATTTGGGAGGGGAACAGGTTCACGCCGCGCAGGATGATCATGTCGTCGCTGCGGCCGGTGATGCGGCCCATGCGGCGGTGCGCCGGGCGCGCGGTGCCCGGCAGCAGCCGGGTGAGGTCCTTGGTGCGGTACCGGATGATCGGCAGCGCTTCCTTGGTGAGTGAGGTGAAGACGAGCTCGCCCGGTTCGCCGTCGCCCAGCACCACCGTGGGGTCGAAGGCATCAATGATCTCCGGGCGGAAGTGGTCCTCCCAGATGTGGCTGCCGTCCTGCGTTTCGACGGCTTCGCCGGCGACGCCCGGGCCCATGACCTCGGAGAGGCCGTAGATGTCGCAGGCCTTGAGGTTCATGGTGGTCTCGAGCTCGTGCCGCATTTCCTCGGTCCACGGCTCGGCGCCCAGGACCGCGTACTTCAGCGACGTGGAGGCCGGGTCGATGCCCTGCTTCATCATCGCGTCGGCGATGGTCAGCAGGTACGTGGGGGTGGCCAGGATGGCGTCGGGCTTGAAGTCCTGGATGAGCGTGATCTGGCGCTCGGTCTGGCCGCCGGAGATCGGGATGACGGTGCAGCCGAGGGCCTCGGCGCCGGCGTGGGCGCCCATGCCGCCGGTGAACAGGCCATAGCCGTAAGCGTTGTGCACCTTCATGCCGGGCCGGACGCCGGAGGCGCGCAGCGAGCGGGCCACAAGCTTGGCCCAGTCGGCGAGGTCCTTCTTCGTGTAGCCCACCACGGTGGCGCGGCCCGTCGTGCCGGAGCTGGCATGGATCCGCGCTACCTCGTTCTGCGGCACGGCGAACATGCCGAAGGGGTACTCGAGGCGCAGGTCCTCCTTGGTGGTGAAGGGGAACTTGCCGAGGTCGGAGAGCTCACGCAGGTCCGCCGGGTGGACGCCGGCCTCATCGAACTTGCGCTTGTACAGGGGGACGCGGTCATAGGCGTAGGCAACCGTGTGCTGCAGGCGGCTGAGCTGGAGGGCCTCGAGCTCGTCGCGGGAGATGGTCTCCTCGCGGTCCAGGACAGCGTCAGTTGTGGCGGCGGCAGTTTCTTGGGTCATCAGTGGTTCCCTGTTTCTATTTCTTGGAGATGGTGCGGCTGCGGCCGCGGAACTCGGCGATGAGTTCCCACGTAGGGGCGTCGGTAGCGGTATCGGTGGGGAGCTGGCCCGGAAGGGTTGCTGCGGGGGCCGCGCCGGCCGGTGCCGCCGGGATACCCGCGCCAGGGTCGGCGGCGTAGATCTGGATGTCGTACAGCCCGCTGCGTCCGGTGCTGGCGCGGCGGTTCGCGACGGCGGTCAGCACCTGTCCGCGGAAGGCGGGCTTCAGGAAGTTGATGTCGACGCCGGCAGCAACCGTGATGCTGGAGTCCTCGCCCGGGAGCGGGTTGGCCGGGTTGCAGGCGAGGGCGAAGGCGGTGTCGCCGAAGGCGAAGATCATTCCGCCGTGGGCCATGCCGAAGCCGTTGAGCATTTCCTGCCGGAGCGTCATGCGGATCGTGGCATGCCCGTCGTCCAGCGCCAGGACTTCGATGCCCATCCATTCCGAGGCGTAGTCGTCTTTCAGGATGGGGTGGGTGCCCCCGGAAACCGTCAGTTCAGCCATGCGTCGTTGCCTCCAGCTTTATTTACCGAATGTTCATTAGGTAATCCCATGTGGGTGCCCGCTGTCAAGGGCTGTAAGTATGCTGGGACACATGGCCAAAGGAATTTACGTCAGCGCGACCACCCCGGGCTCCGGCAAGTCCCTCATAGCGCTGGGGCTGGCGGACACCCTCCACCGGCACGCGGACCGGATCGGCTTCTTCAAGCCTGTGGTTCACGGCAACGACGCCGCGGCGGACCCGATGGTGGCGCTGATGAAGGCCCGGTTCGATCTTGACGACCAGCGCTGCCGCGGCGGCCTGACGTTTGCCGAGGTCCGCGGGCTGCTGGCCGAGGGAAACAGGGCCGAGATCGACGCCCGCTGCGTGGAGATCTTCGCCGAAATGTCCCGCCACTGCGACGTGGTGATTGTGGAGGGGACGGACCTCACCGGCCAGGATGCCGCCGTCGAATTCGACCTCAACGCTCGCCTCGCGAACAACCTGGCCGCCTCGATCGTCGCCGTGGTGGGCGCGAAGGGGCGGACCGTCGCGGAGGCTGCCGACGCCGTCGAGGTGGCCCGCAAGGAACTGGCGGCGGAACACTGCAGCCTCCTGGCCATCATGGTGAACCGCGCCGACCCGGAGGACGTGGACGGGATCGTCGCCGCCGTGAAGCCCGGCGCGTCCGGCCGCCCCGTCTACGTCTTCCCCGAGCTGGAGGACATCGCACGGCCGACCACCGGGGAGGTGGCCTCGGCCCTCGGGATCCGCCAGGTGGCCGGCCGGCAGGACATGGAACGCGACGTCCATTCCATTAAGGTGGCGGCGATGAACGTGGCCAACTTCCTGCACGTGCTCGACGACGGCGCCCTCGTGATCGTCCCCGGTGACCGTGCGGATGTGATGGTCGCGTGCCTCGCGTCGTCGTTCTCGCCCGAGTTTCCGGTGCCGTCGGCGCTCATCCTCACCGGCGGCCTGGCCCCGGACCCCAACATCTACTCGCTGCTGGCGCAGGCACCATTCCCCGTGTTCGCGGCCCCGGACGATACCTACACCACCGCCAAACGGGTGTCCGAGGTCCGCAGCGAGATCTGGTCGGGGCACCGCCGCAAGGTGGCCTCGGCCGTGGGGCTGTGGGCTAAGCGCGTGGACGAGGCCGAGCTGGTGGAGCGGTTGCACCTGCCGCGGCTGGAGCGGATGACGCCGCTGCGGTTCCTGCACGACCTCATTGAGCGGGCCCGGCTGCAGCGCCGGCACATTGTCCTGCCCGAGGGGAACGATGTGCGGATCCTGCGGGCCGCCGAAATTCTGCACCGGCGGGACGTCTGCGACCTCACGATACTGGGCAATGAGTCGGCGGTCCGGGAGCTGGCGTCCACCCAGGGCATTGACCTCTCCGGCATGAGCATCGTGGACCCCGCGACGTCGGAGCTGCGCCAGCAGTTTGCCCAGAAGTACGCGGAGCTGCGGGCGCACAAGGGCGTGGACCTGGCCCGGGCGCTGGAAGTCATGCTCGACGGCAGCTACTTCGGCACCATGATGGTGCAGCTCGGCGTGGTGGACGGCATGGTGTCCGGCGCCGCGCACACCACGGCCCACACCATCCGTCCCGCGCTGGAGTTCGTCAAGACGCGGGACGGCGTCAAGATCGTCTCCTCGGTGTTCCTGATGCTGATGCCGGACCGGGTGCTGGTCTACGGCGACTGCGCGGTCAACCCTGACCCGAACGCGGAGCAGCTGGCGGATATCGCGCTGGCCTCAGCCGAGACCGCAGCCCAGTTCGGCGTGGAGCCGCGGGTGGCCATGCTGTCCTACTCCACCGGCGGATCCGGGACCGGGGAAGCAGTGGACAAAGTCCGGCAGGCCACCGAAGTCGTGAAGGACCGCCGCCCGGATCTCGCCGTTGAAGGCCCCATCCAGTACGACGCCGCCGTCGACGCCGCCATCGCCGCGTCCAAGATGCCGGGCTCGTCCGTCGCCGGGCAGGCAACGGTGTTCATCTTCCCGGACCTGAACACCGGCAACAACACCTACAAGGCAGTGCAGCAGTCCTCGGGTGCGGTTGCCGTCGGGCCGGTCCTGCAGGGGCTCCGTAAGCCGGTTAACGACCTCTCCCGCGGGTGCACCGTGGAGGACATCGTGAACACGGTGGCCATCACCGCCGTGCAGGCGCAGTCCGTGGAGCCCGCTACCGAGCCGGAACCTGCGGTTGCCCGCGCATAGTCAGCTGTCTTCCGTCAGCTGTTTTCCGGCTTCGCCGGACTTTCGGGGTCTTCCTCCTTGGCGGGCTCATCGGCCAGGCCCGCCGGCGTGAGATCCAGGTCCTCCAGATTCTCGGGGGCCTCGGGCGCTTCGCCAACCTCGGCGGCCTTGGGGTTTCCTGTGTCGTCCAGGGCCGGGTTCGCGCCGACGACGCCGGTGGGATCCGGTTTACCGGAACCGCTGGCGGGTTCGGTGCCCGCTGGTTCGGTGCCCTCCGGCTGGGTCGCGTCGTCAGTCATGGAAATCCCCTTCGTGAGTTGTCCAGTTGGTCCGCCGACTCTAGGCGCCCGGCCCGGCTTTCGCAACGGATGGGCGCCACTGGCGTTCCGGCAATTTGGTCCGGCAATTTATAGTGGATCCCACGGAGCGCTCGGCCAGGCTCCGGCGTGATGCCAGTCCCGGCGCACCCTCGGGTAGCGTCGAAGCCAAGGCTTAGGAGGCCCCATGCTCGTGCTCGTCATCAACTCCGGCTCGTCCTCGCTCAAGTACCAGGTGCGCGACGTCGAGGCCGGCAGCGTGCTCACCGAAGGCCTGGTCGAGAAGATCGGCATGGGCGCCGGCGGTGAGGGCGACGGCCAGATCGAGGGCCCGCGCGACCACGCCGAGGCGCTGGAGCAGGTGGACGCGGCCATCCACGACGCCTTGGGGGACCGCGTACTGGATGCCGTCGGCCACCGCGTGGTGCACGGCGGGGAGCGCTTCGCCGAGCCGGTG
>NZ_KI914918.1:4160-5186 GCF_000520575.1 Arthrobacter sp. I3 | reverse complement strand
GCCGAGCCGGTGCTGGTCAACAACGAGATCACCCGGGCCATTGAACGGCTGAACCCGCTCGCCCCGCTGCACAACCCCGCCAACGTCCTCGGCATCCGCGCGATCTCGAAGAAGTGGCCCGAACTGCCGCAGGTGGCCGTGTTCGACACCGCCTTCCACCGCACCCTGCCTGAGCACGCCTGGCGCTATGCGGTGCCGGACGAGCTCTACACGAACCACGGGATCCGCCGCTACGGCTTCCACGGCACCTCGCACGAATACGTTGCGCACCGGGCGGCGGCGCTGCTGGACGTTCCGGTCGAGGAGTTCGACGCCGTGATCGCCCACCTGGGGAACGGCGCCTCGGTCACCGCGATCCGCGGCGGCCAGTCAATCGACACGTCCATGGGATTCACGCCCCTCGAGGGCCTCGTCATGGGCACCCGCTCCGGCGACCTCGACCCGTCCATCCTGGTCTTCCTCGGCCGGAACGGTTGGTCACCCGAGGACCTGGATTCGATGCTGAACCGGCAGTCCGGGCTCAAAGGCCTGGCCGGCAACAACGACATGCGCTCCGTGGTGGAGGCCGCGGAAGCCGGCGATGCCAAGGCAGCCATGGCCCTGGCGGTCGCGTCCTACCGGCTCGCGAAGTACATCGGCGGCTACCACGTGGCCGTGGGCGGCGCGAAGGCCCTTGTGTTCACGGCCGGAATCGGCGAGAACTCGCACCAGTTCCGGAACCTGGTGGCGCAGCGGCTCGGTGCCCTCGGCGTCGAACTCGACGCCGGGCTGAACCGGGAACGGTCCAGGGAACCCCGCGTCATTTCCACCCCGACGTCGGCCCTGCCGGTCCTTGTGGTCCCCACCGACGAGGAACGGGCGATCGCGGAGGCAACGGCCGCCGTCGTCGCGCAGGCCTCCGTTGCTCGGTAGCCGACCCTTTTGGCCGCGCAAAACGGCGCTTCCGGAGCAGCGGATGGGTAGCGTTGGGGACATGAATGAACCCAAGCCACTGCCTCCGCTGCCCATCCGCACCGAGCGGCTGGG
>NZ_KI914918.1:0-4060 GCF_000520575.1 Arthrobacter sp. I3 | reverse complement strand
TGGTGCTGCGGCGTTTTGCAGCTGCCGACCTCGATGCCTTCCATGCCTACCACTCGCTCCCGGAAACCGCCCGGTTCCTGCCCCGCGAGGCCAAGAGCTACACCCAGTCGATGGAAACGGTGGGACGGTACGCCGACTTCGAGTTCGAGAAGGAGGGCGACTGGGTGGCCCTGGCCATTGAGGCCCAGGATTCGCCCGGCCTCCTCGGCGAGGTGGTGCTGAAGTGGCTGGAGGGGTGCGGGCAGGCCGAGATCGGCTGGAGCCTGGCCCCGGAGGCGCGGGGACGGGGCATCGCCAGCGAGGCCGCCCGGGCACTGCTGAAGCTCGGCTTTGAGGACCTGGGCTTCCACCGCATCGACGCCAAGCTTGATGCCCTGAACACGGCCTCGGCGCCACTCTGTGAACGGCTCGGCATGCGCCTGGAATCACGGCAGGTGGACAAATGGCACTACAAGGGCGAATGGGCCACGGAGGTGGTGTACGCCATCCTCGCGGACGAGTGGCAGGCCCGCTGACCGGGTCCGGCGCTTGAACCCGGGCAACTCCGCCTGGTGCAGCGTAGCGGCCGACTCAACCATCGGCCTCAAGCTCAACCACGGGCCTCAGGTGCCGGACGAACCAGGCTCATAGGTCCCGTACGTCGGAAGCCCCGCCGACTCATAGACAAGAATCGCGAGTCCGCCCGGCGTCGCCTCATTGCGGACCAGACGCAGGCCCGCCGGGGCGCCTCCGGCCGGAAACAGTTGCCTGCCGTTACCCACCACCACAGGGGCGATCACCAGCCTCAGTTCGTCGATCAGCCCCTTCGCCAGCAGCGACTCGGCCAGCCGGGCACTCCCGTGGATCTGTAACTCCCGGCCGGGCTGCCTCTTCAACTCAGCGACCTGTGCGGGGACGTCCCCGGACAGGATGGTCGTGGGCGCCCAACCAGCCTGCGCCAGGCTCTGCGAGGCCACGTACTTCGGCAAACCGTTCATCTTCTCAGAGAACGGATCATCAGGGTCCGTGATTCTCGGCCAGTCCCTCGCAAAGTTGACGTAGGTCCGGCGGCCGAACAGCAACGCATCCGCCTCGCCAAGCCAGTCCGCCGCCCGCTGGATGAATTCCTCGTCAAGGAAGGGGACGAACCAACCTCCTTGTGAGAAGCCGTCGCTGGTATCCTCCTCGGGCGATCCAGGACCCTGCGCCATACCGTCCAATGTGAGGAACTCTGTCAGCGTTAGTCTCATCGTGTTGCCTCTCCGTGCTGGGTGCTGGGTGCTGGGTGCTGGGTGCTCCGGGTGCCGGGATCTGGGTGCTGGGTGGCGGGTTCACTGGCCCGGGTTGGGTCTGGAATCACGGCAGGTGGCAAGTGGCACAACAAGGACGAATGGGCCACGGAAATGGTGTACACCATCCCCGCGGAGGAAAGGAAGGCCCGGCAGCAGGCATCCGGCATCCGACGGCGCAGCGAAGCCCCAATTTAACGGACGCGTCAATCTCAGGGAAGCGCCAATCTAAGGGAAGTACCGACCTGACGGGGAAGCGCTCTGATGCGGTGGCGGTCTGTCGAGACGCCGATATGACGCAGATGGCCGGAATGAAGTCCTCATTCCGGCCATCTGCGTCAATCCGAACCCGATTCGGACCCAAAATCGGGTCCCCGCCTTAGGGTGCCGGCGGCGCGGTGGATGCGGGCGCCGGTGAGACCGTGCCCGGTGCGGGAGCCGCGGGTTGCGTCAGCTGCTGCCCTGCCGGCTCCGTGGCACCGGAGCCCGCGGCGGGACCGGACGACGTCGTACCGTCACCCGGCGCCGTGGCTCCCGTGGGGCCCGGGGCCGGGGCCCGCGTGCTGCCGGGGGTGGTTTCGGCAGTGGCTCCCGACGTCGTACCGGGCGTGGCGGCGGTACCGGCGCCAGGCGTGGCGCCGGAGGTGGCGCCGGGCGTGGCGGCAGGAGTGGCGCCCGGCGTCGGGGCTGTACCGGCGGACCCGGCCGGGGTGGCGCTCGGATCGGCCTTGATGACCGCCATGATCTGTTCCTTGTACGCGCTGAGCCGGCCCTGGATCTCCGAGAGTGGCTGGTTCCGCAGGTCCTTGCCGAAGGCGGCGATCTCCTGCCACAGCTCGTTGAGCCTGGCCATGCCGTCGCTGCTCAGGGGCCCATCCAGGGTCAGGACAAGTTGGCTGGCCAGGGCGTAGGTCAGGCACCGGACGCAGTTATAGTTCGCCGACGCCGAGAGATTTTCCGGAACGATCACATCGGTCTGTCCCACAATCAGGACCACCTGGAAGCCCACCGCCACGGCGGCGCAGTCCGCGCAGCTGGCAAACGCGTAGGCCTCATTCCGTGTGTCCACGGTGTCACCGTCCTCGGCCCAGACCAGGGCGAAGGCGACGTCGTAGACGACGGAACCGTCAGTGGTGTTGACCGCGAGCGACTGGTTGCCGTCGTCCTCCGGAGCGGCCGGCTTGTCGAAGGGGAAGACCCAGGAAGGGGCAGCCGGCGCTGCCGCGGGGGCGGCCGTGCTGGCCGTGCCGGACTGCCGGGGCACCAGGACCATGCTCAGCTGCGGGTCCTCGCGTGTGGGCCTCCGGGCGCCCTCCGGCCACAGGGCAACGGTCGTTCCCGACTGGCCCTCGGCCATCCGGGACGCGGCGGAGGCCGAGAAGACGGCGGTGGTGGCGTCGGCCAGGGTGCCGCGCTCGTAGGGCTGGACCGGGCGGTAGGTGTCAGCTCCCGGCCACCAGGCCCAGGCGAGGCCCGCCGCCACCGCCGCGATCGCAACGATGGCGGTGGCACGCTGGAGGGCCTTTCCGCGGGTCTTGCGCCACAGGCCGGTGGCCAGCTGGCGGACCAGGCGCAACAGGATGTAGAAGATGCCCAGCACCGGCAGCGCCAGGCAGGCGATCGCGATCACCCGGACGGCGGCGTCGGCGAGGTCCCCGGTGGCGAGGCTGTGGGAAAGCATGGCCTGCTGCTTCAGGCCGTTATCCCAGGCGGTGCCCAGGACGCGCGGCAGGGTGAGCACCATGGTGGCCATGCTGAAGAGCAGCAGGGGGACCGTGACCAGCACCCAGATGGTGACCACGGCCCGCGCCCAGGGCTTCAGGAGCCCGGCTTCGGGATCTGTCTTCCGCCACGGCACCAGGGCCAGCAGCGTGGGCTTAATGCGCTGGAACAGGTCCGGGACACCGGTAGCGTCGGCCAGGATATGGTAGCCGTCGAAGCGGACCAGCGGCATCAGCTGCCTGACCATCTGCAGGATCTGGGTGACCACCACCAGCAGCAGCGCATCGAAGCCGGTGGCCCACCAGATGCCCATGATCGCGACGGCCACGATGGCGTTGAAGTACAGTCCGCCGAGGTCCGTGCGCAGCCGGCCGCCGCGCCCCAGCCGGTAGGAATCCGTGACGTCGGTATAGAAGGCCGGCCACATCAGATACAGGCCGGTCCCCATGGCGCCGGGGGTGGCCCCGCCGCGGCGGGCGGCGGCGGCGTGGCCGAACTCATGGAAACCGGCCGAGAGCACCGTGACCACCAGGATCAAAAGCACCAGTCCGGGGTTGGCAAAGGCCTCATGCGTGGCCGACGCCAGGCCCTTGACCATCAGCACCCACCAGCACGTGGCCAGGAAGGCCGCGGTCACGGCCACCACGATCAAGGGGTTGAACAGCGTGGCGAACGGCGCGGTGATCTTCCGGGTGCGGTCCGGATCGGTCACCGAGTACCGGAAGCGCATACCCAGCAGCGGGTTCGATTTCTTTACCGCGGGCTCGGAGCCGTCCGCCAGCTGCAGGAGGCCGAGGGGGAGCAGCTGGGAAGTGATCAGGGTGCGGACGTTCTCGGCACTGACGAGCCGTCCGAAACTGTCGCTGGCGTGCCCGGCGATTTCTTCCAGGCCCCGCTCGCCGTCGATCGCCTCGAGCACCAGGTACAGCAGTCGGGTGAGCTGGATGGTCTGGCCGTCGGAACGGCGCACGAGGGACGGGGCTTCCTTGTAACCGGACCCCTTCGCCTCGCCGATCAGCTGGACGCCGGCGGCCCGCACCGGAACCGGCTGCAGGCCGACCGCGTCGGAC
>NZ_KI914917.1:53199-59260 GCF_000520575.1 Arthrobacter sp. I3 | reverse complement strand
CCGCGGAGGCCGCCGCGGCGCCGGGCCCGGACCTGGCCGCCTCCGGGCCGGCCGGCGCGGAGGACGCTTCGGTGCGGTTCGACATCGTGCTCGACGACGGCACCATACTTACCGTCGACTCCGTGGTGCTGGCCGTGGGCCACCTCGACGCGCGGTTGAACCCTGAACAGCGGGAGCTGCTTTCCGCGGCGGAGGAACTTGGTCTCCTGTACGTGCCGCCGGCGGCGCCCGCCGACGTCGACTGGTCCCGGGTGCCGGGAGGCAAACCTGTCCTGGTGCGCGGCATGGGCCTGAACTTCTTTGACGTGATGGGACAGCTGACGGAAGGGCGCGGCGGCCGGTTCGTTGCCGGGGAGGGCACCGCTGAACTGACGTATCTGCCGTCCGGCCGCGAACCGCTCATCATCGCCGCCTCACGCCGCGGCACCCCCTATCGGGCGAAGGCGACCCTCACCGGCTACTACCCCGGAACGGTCCGGCTGCGCTACTGCACTGAGGGCGCGATCGCGAAGTTCGCCGACTCCGGAATCCGGCCCTCCTTTGACTACGACCTCTGGCCGCTCCTTCACCGGGACGCGGTCTGGGCCTACTACTCCACGCTCGCGCGCTCGCAGCCCGATGCCATCCTGACCGGCCCGGCCGAGTTCCTGCGCGCCCTGGACGAGTCTCTGCGGCCGCATGCTCACTCGACCGCCAAGTGGGAGCACACCGCGGAATCGGTGATTGCCGTCCATGTCCGGGCATCCCACCGCCTGGACCTGCTCGGCCTCGCGGCGCCCCTGGCCGGGCGCTCGTTTGACTCGAGAGCCGAACTGGACGCCGCCGTCGTCGACTACCTGCTCGACGACGCCCGGCGCTCGGCCCTTGGCGAGGACGATCCGGTGAAGATGGCGATCGGCGCGCTGCACCACGGCCGGGCGGTGCTCAAGACCGCTGTGGCCGATAGCGGCATCACGGACGAATCCTGGGTCGCGGGCCTCCGGGGCTGGTTCGAATCATTCGTGGAAGGCCTGGCGAGCGGCCCACCGGCGCTGCGCTCCGCGCAGCTCGCGGCACTGGCCCGGGCGGGAATCGTGCGCTTCGTGGGCCCTGACCCCAAGTTCGGCGTGGACCGGCGGGCCCGGATGTTCACCGCGGCGTCACCATGGGTGGGCGGCGGAATGGATGAAAGCGCCGACGGCGGGGCGGAAGATTCTGCGATGGAGCCTGCCGGCGTCGGTGGTGCTGCCGCGGGCGGCGCTGGGGTCCGCGGTTTTGTGGGCAGTGCCGGCGTGATCGGTGCTGCCTCAGGGACGGCGAAGGCCGGTGCGATAAGGGACCGGACGGAGAACGCTGTGACCGGTTCCGGGGCGGGGGCCGTGTCCGCGGCGGCGATGATCGAGGCGCTGGCCCCGGCCAACCGGGTGGCCGTCAACTCTTCGCCCCTGCTGGAGCAGTTGCTCGCCGAGGGGCTGGTGCGGCCGCGCCTCATGATGAGCGTGGAGGGGACCCCGGTGCACACTTCCGGGCTGGACGTCGTCCCGCACCCGTACCGGCCGCTGGGTGCCAACGGGTCCGTGACGCCGGGGCTTTACGTGCTCGGGCTTCAGCTCTCCGCCACGCAATGGGGCACGGCCATCGCCGCCGAGGCCCGGCCGAAGACCGGCCCGGTCTACCGCAGCGGCCAGCGCACCCTGCGCGACGCCGACGAGATCGCCCGCGACATCCTGGCCCCCTAGCCCGCACCCGCCTGCCGCTCAGGAGCCGCTTAAAAGTGGGCATGGCCTCCTGCGTGCCTGCCTCCAAGAACGGGCATGCCCTCCCTTGGGGCCGGGCAGTGGACACGTGGTGCTTATGTCCAGTGCTGCGGGCCAGGGGAGGGCATGTGCCGTGGTGGGGGCTGGGGAGCCCGGGCTAAGACATCAGCCCTTGAGGCACTTCCGGTAGGCGGCCATGGCTGTCCCGTAGTTCACCTGGCCCACGAGATCCCCGGGCCTGGTCGGCTTGACCGGCGGCGTGCACTTCGGCGGGACGGGGACGCTGGCCGCGACCTTCACCGCCGTTTTCACTACAGTGCCGGATTCGACGGCGGTAAGCACCAGGGTGCCCGCGCCGGCGGCGGCTCCGGCCGGAACCTTCACGTCCACCTGAGCGGCGCCGACGGTCACCGGCACCGTGCCCAGGGCCGTCACCGTGCCCGCGGCGTCGGTGAACTCGGCGCGCAGCGAGGCATTCACCGGGCTGCCCAGCGAGGTGAGGTCCAGCTTTGAAACCGCCAGTGTGAGGGATTCGCCGCCCTTGACCTCCGCCGCCGTCGTGTTCACGACAGCCACGGAGCGGCGGCCGAAGTCCGGCGAGACCGGGTTGTGGGTCTGCAGGTACTTGATCCAGGCATCGCGGTCCACGAGCCCGGAGTCCTTGGTGCCTGCGCCTTCCTTGAAGATGCGGAAGTTGTCGCCGCCGGTGGCCAGGAAGTTGAACGTCCCGATCCGGTAGGACTTTGCCGGGTCGATCAGTGCACCATTGACCCGGATCGAGGTGATCCGGTCACCGGCGGCGCGGGCGGCGTCGTAGGTGTAGTTCACGTTCTTGGACAGGCCCAGCTGCTGGTAGGCGCGGCTGGGAACCGTGCCGTCCGGGTTGGTCTGCCACTGCTGCTCCAGCAGGGTCTTGAACTGCGCACCGGTGAGGGACGTGGTCCACAGATTGTTCACGAACGGCAGCACCGCGTTGGCCTCGGCGTACGTGATGGTGCCGTCGGGCGCGTAGTACAGCTCGTTGCGCAGGCCGCCCGGGTTGACGACGCCGATTTCGGCGGCGCCGAGGTCCGGCGCCTTCAGCGCATCCACCAGGGAGTCCGCCACCAGATTGCCGAGGGTGGACTCGCTGGCACGGTCATCGCGCACAGCCGGGGAACCGGCGAACGCCGTCGTGATATCCGCCGTGACCTTGCCGACAGGCTGGTTGCCGACCACCGCGGCGTCGGCCAGGGCCTTGTCCACGATGGCCTTGACGGCCGCGACGCGCGGGTACTGCGCCACAAGATCGGCTGCCGGCTGCGCGGCGCTGGTGGTGCGCTGGACGTTGCCGGCCTTGTACCCGGTCACCGACATGGTCCTGGTGTCGATGGTCAGCTGGATCTGGCCGATGAACTCGCCGTAGTTTCCGGTCTGGACGATCGGGCGGGTCTTGCCCGTGGGCTGGCCCGCCGCATCCAGGACCGGGGCGTCCCAGGCGTACTGCTTGTGGGTGTGGCCGTTGAAGATCGCCGCCACATCCGGGGTGACCTTCTGGACCATCTTGGCGAAGGGGCCGCCGGCGGCGATTTCCTGCTCCAAAGTGGCCCCGTCGGGCGCGCCCGACCCGGCGCCGTCGTGGTTCTCCACGATGATGACGTCGGCGAGCTTGTCCGCCTTGATCTTCGCCGCGACCCGGTTGATCGCGTCGACGGGGTCACCGAATTCAAGGTCCGCGATGCCTGACGGCGTGACCAGTGACGGTACCTCCTGCGTGACCGTGCCGATCACGGCGACCTTCACGCCGTTCATGTCCAGGACCGTGTATTCCGGCAGGACCGGGGTGGTGGTGCCCTTGGCGTAGACGTTGGCGCCCAGGTACGGGAACTTGGCGTTGGTCCCGCCGGCGGTGACGCGGTCGCGCAGGTCAGCCCAGCCGCCGTCGAACTCGTGGTTGCCCACCGCTGAGGTGCGCAGGTCCAGGGCGTTCAGCACGTCGATGGTCGGCTGGTCCTTGGCGATGGCCGAGGCGAACAGCGAGGCGCCGATGTTGTCGCCGGCCGAGATGAACGCGGTGGCGCCCGGGGCGGCGGCGGCGCGCAGCTTCTCGATGGTCCCTGCGAAGAACACGGTGTTCGAATCGATGCGGCCGTGGAAGTCGTTGATGCCCAGGAAGTTCAGCTCCACGCTGGCCGGGGTGACGGGCAAGTTCAGACCCACCACCACGGGATCGTGGTCGCTCGCCCGGAACTGGTCCGGAGCGTAGTAGTCGGTGACGTTGTTGTTGTAGCGGCTGTACTCCAGCGCCACGGATTCCACGGAGTTGATGTTCCAGATGTCCGCGCCGGTGACGGCGGCGTTGGCCGCCGGGGAGGCGAGGATGTGGTCCAGCGAGCCCACGAGGCCGCCGAACAGGTAGGAGTGCTTGGCGGAACCGTCGGCGTTCTTGGCCTTCTCATCCTGGTTGACGTACCCGGCGCCCGTGAGGACGTTGATCGGGTCCTCCTTGGCGTAGGAGTTGAAGTCGCCGATCAGGAAGACCTTGTCCGTGCCCTTGGACTTCTGCAGTTCGTCGGCGAATGCCAGCAGGGACTTGGCCTGGGCGGTGCGGGCCAAGTTCGAGGCGCCCTGGCCCTTGTCGGTGTCCTCCGGCGTCGCGGCGGAGCCCTTGGACTTGAAGTGGTTGGCGATCGCGATGAACTTCTTGTCATCGGCGGCGCCGACCGGCTTGAAGACCTGGGCCATCGGCTTGCGGGCGCTGGCGAACGCGACCGTGTCGTTGTGGATGATGGATTCGCCGATCGGTTCGGCGGCGGCCAACTTGTAGATGAACGCGGTGCGGATCATGTCCTCGTCCGCCAGCGGGGGTGCGTTGGCCGGCGTGCGGACATAGTCCCAGATCCCCGGCGTGGCGATGTTCAGCGCATCCACCAGCTTGGCGAGCGCGTCGTCCCGGGTCTTGCCGAACTGGGCCGAGTTCTCGACCTCCATGAGCGTGACGACGTCGGCCCCGGACTTGGAGATCGCCGCTACGATCTTGTCCTGCTGCCGCTTGAAGTTCTCCGCGTTCGCCGCGCCGCGGACGTCGCAGCCGCCCTTGACCGTGATGGGGTTGCCGTCCCGGTCCGGGTAGAACGTACAGCCGGAGATCTGGTCGCCGGTGGTGGGGAAGTAGTTCAGCACGTTGAAGGAGGCAAGCTTGAGATTGCCTCCCACGGCGGCCGGGGTCCCGGCCCGGGTGGCGCCGAAGCTGGCCGGCTGCACGGTGTCCGCGTTGGCGGCCGTCAGCTGCGTCAGGGGCTGGAACTTCCAGGCGCTGTTCGCGTAGCTGAGCACCACGTTGGTTTTGAACGTCACCGGCGCGCCGACCCGGACCGGATCGGCCGTGGTCAGGTACGGGAGCACCTGGGCCTTGGTGGCGGCGTCCTTGAGGAAGTTCGTGGTGGCGCCGTCGTCGAGCTTGATGCCGCGGGCGGCGTTCGCCGCGGCCGTGGCGGTGTACTCCGCAGAACCGAAGGGCGCGACGGCGGTGGGCTGCTCCAGCGCGGTGGTGCCGCCGGCCAGGCCGATCTCGCCGTACTGGTTCAGCGAGAAGTTGTCCGCCACGGTGACGGGGCCCTGTGGGGTGAGCAGCATGCCTTCGAGGGATTCACGGAAGGCCTCGTCGGCGGGGAGTGCGAAGCCGGTGGCCTTGACCTCGGGGGCGGCCTCGGTGAGCTTCTTCAGATCGGCCGCCGCGGCGACGTTCAACTGCGTCATGCCGAAGAATTCGCTGACAGCGCCGGTGAGTTCGACGTAGTCGCCGATCCTGACGGAGTCGACCGTGGACGGGGAGTAGACGAACACCGCGTCCGACGCCGCGTGGTTGGCCGGGGTGAGATCGCCGCCCGTGCCGGGGGTCTGGACGTAGTAGCCTGCGAAGCCGCCGGTGGGGAACGTCGCGGTGACCCGGCCCCGCGTGGTGACCGAGGATCCGGCCAGCGGGCTCGCGGCGCCGGTGCCCTGGACTTCGGCAATGGTCTTGGCGGCCGGGGGAGTGCCCGGGTCCACGGGCGGATCCACGGGCGGATCCACGGGGCCGGCAGCGCCACTGGCCGCCGTCGGCGTGATGGCTGCGTTCAGTGCGAAGTCGGCGGCGTTGTTGTTGGTGTCCCCGCCGTTGCTGCGGTTCATGCTCTTGACGTCGGTGTTTCCCGACGGCGCAGCGGCCGCCTGGGCTTCGAAGGTGTTGGAGGTGCCGTAGCCGAGGAGGTCCGCGACGTTGGCCGGTTCGATGACCGAGCCTGTCGGCAGCGGATTGAGTGCTGTGGCCTGTTTGGCCAGCACGATCGTGCCGCCGCCACCGG
>NZ_KI914917.1:42053-53099 GCF_000520575.1 Arthrobacter sp. I3 | reverse complement strand
GCGCCGGCCGTGCCGTTGCTGCCGCCCTTGAGCAGGTAGTAGCCCTTGGCGGGAATGCTGCCGGCCAGGACTGCCACCGAGCTCGGCGCGCCGGTGCCCGGGGCTGAGCGGTACTGGAGACTCCAGCCCTCCAGTGAGACCGGCGCGTCGGAGCCGTTGTACAGCTCGACAAACTTGTTCTTGAAGGCAGCGCCGGCGCTGCCGCCGCTGAGATAGGCCTCGTTGATGACCACCGGCGAGGTTCCGGCTGCTGCCGGCAAGGGTTCGGTGGCGTTGGCCGGCACGGCCGCCGCCAGTGGAGCTGCTATCAGCGCCGCCGACAGTGCTGAGCCCAGCGCTGTTTTCCAGGGTGTTAGTTTCATCCGCTCTAACTCTCATTAGGGTGCCCCGGGTAAAGGGCAGGGTGCAGTGCGTCCGCAGGGTGCAGCGGACAGTGGCCGGCCAGAACTCCTGGTCAAGTCGTGCCGGGCCCATCCAAACAGGGGTGAATGAACAACGTATGGACTAAACGTGCATTCGGCGGGGCGCCCCCCAGCGGGACGCTCCGCAGCCTTCCCGGAGCGGCTCGAATGCCCCGGGCAATGGTGACTGGTGATGCGGGTGAGTTGTGTCCGGGTGCCTCCACCGGACGCTCCACAGCAGAATACCGGCCAGTAGCCCTCGGGGAAGGCTCTGGCCGGTATTTCCTACAACAATTTTTGTAATTAGGTGGGAAGAGCTCTGGTGTCCTGGCCGGTTAGGCGTCCGTGGCGGACTGCCCGCCCTGTCCGGTGTCAGCCACGATCTTGAACATCGCGCCCGTGGGGTCGGTCAGTGTGGCGAGCCTGCCGAACGGGGTGTTGTCCGGCCCGTCGATGACCTTGGCGCCGAGGGACACAGCCGTCTCGATGGAGGCGTCGGCGTCTTCCACGGCGAAGTAAACCTGCCAGTTGGACGGGACCTCGGCGGGAAGGTAGGCAGACGCGTCCATGATCCCGGCCTTGGCCGCCGGGCCCGCGCCCAGGGTGGTGTAGCGGAACTCCGGGGTGTCGCTCATGACGTCGGTGTCCCAGCCGAACACGTCCTGGTAGAACTTGACGGCGGCGGCGTAGTCCTTGGCGTGGAGCTCGTGCCACGCCGGAGCACCGGGCTCGGCCGCCAGTTCATAGCCCTTCATCTCAGCCGGCTGCCATACGCCGACCGATGCGCCCGTGGCGTCGGCGATCATCGCCATGCTGCCCTGTTCGGGGACGTCCATGGGCGGCATGTAGACCTGGCCGCCGTGTTCCGTTGCAGCCTTGACGGTGGCGGCGGCGTCCTCCGAGCGCAGGTACGTGGACCACATGTCCGGCCACGCGGCCTGATCCTCCTGCTTCTGCATCAGGCCGGCGACGGACTTGCCGTCCTTCCAGGCGGTGATGTAGCCGCCGTATTTTGCTTCGTCGCCGGTCTGGTAAGTCCAACCGAACAGCGCACCGTAGAACGCCTTGGCCTTCTCGGCATCGGATGTCATGAGGTCGATCCAACATGGTGCGCCGTTGGAGTGCTCGGGTGTGGGCATGGAAGCTCCTGCTCTCTGTGGCGGCCGTTGACGTGCGGCCGCCGGACTCTGGTTTGTGTGGAGATGGGGTGGTGGAGACACAGAGAGACTATGACGGGGCACGGACAGTTTCAATGCATAGCCAGTCAGAGCCGGCGCGGGAATGCCGAGCGTCGGCCGTACAGGGTGAGCAGCAGGGCGGTGATGCCGAGGGCGATCATGACGACCGGGAGCGTCAGCCCGTCGAATGGGGTCAGGAGGAGCGCGCCGAGAATGCCCGCGCCGAAGATAGCCAGGTTGAAGGCGACCGGGAGGAACGCATTGGCGACGTCGGCGTTGTCGCCTCCGGCGGTGGTGAGTGGTCCCTGGACCTGGGCTGATGCGCCGCCGAAGGTGAGGCCCCAGAGCGCGGCGGCGATCAGGATGGCGACTACCGATGCATGTCCGATCAGCAGAATGAGTCCGGAAGCGACGAACACGGTGACGCTGAGGTGAAGGAGGGGCCTCGGGTGGCGGTCCAGCAGCGCACCGGTGACGGCGACCCCGACGACGGACGCGATGCCGTAGACCAGCAGGACCAGGCTGGCGGAGAGGCCGGTGCCGGTGGCCCGGAGGTAGGGGGCGATGTAGGTGTAGATGGTGCTGTGGGCGAGCATCCAGGCGACGATGACGGCCAGGATGACGGCGACGCCGGGGATTTTGAACACCCGGCCCAGGGGGAGCCGTGACGCTCGCGGTTGGCCGGCGGCGTCGGGGACGCATCCGAGGATCAGCGCAGCCACGATGACCCCCAGGGCGGACAGGGCACCGAATGACCAGCGCCAATCGAAAGCTGTTCCGATCCAGGCGCCGAGCGGGGTGCCGAACGCGAATCCGAGGGGCGCCCCGGTGGACACGATGGCCAAGGACAACCCTGCGTGCCGGGGCGGGCTGATGCGGCGCCCGTAAGCGGCGAGCATTCCCCAGATGATTCCCGAGAACGCGCCCGCAAAGAATCGTGACACGAGTGACAACGTCACATCGGGGGAGACTGCGGTGACCGTGGTGGCAAGCACGAGACCGGCGATACCGCCGAGCAGCAGCGGCTTTCGTCGCATGCCACGCGTCAGCATGATCGCGGGGATGGTGACGATGACCGTTCCGAGGGCGTACGCGCTGACCAGCAGACCCACCGTGCCTTCGCCGGTGTGGAGGCCGGCGGCAATGACAGGAAGCAGGCCGGCGGGCATCGTCTCGGTGGCGACGAGGATAAATCCCATGGCGGCCAGGACCACCAGTGCGGTCAGGGGCAGTCTTTGCTGTGCGCTGTTTTCTTGTGCATTGTTTTCTCGTTCGCTGCCCTCTGGTGTGCCGTCGACTAATGCAATAGCTTCCTGTGCCGGTGTTCGGGTGGGGGCGGTCGTCATGCGGTTCCTTTCGTGGGTGGCGGTAGTGCCTCAGCGTTGGGGTTGGTCAAGCGTGGCTGTGTAGCCACAGGAAGCGGCGCCTCGCCCGACGTCGTCGACCGTTCCGCAGGCCGGGAAGCACTGCTCAACCGTCCTGCCAGTCAAGCCCGATTTCCGCGGGCGGGGGAGTCCCCGGTGAGACGTGTACCGGGAGGGAACCCCTTGTTCGGCCGCAGCGATTTACCCTTGATGCATGGATAACCGGGGTGAAGTGCGTGAGTTCCTGATGTCGCGCCGTGCACGACTTACGCCGGAAGAAGCGGGCCTTGCGGCAGGCTCGAACCGACGGGTGGCCGGATTGAGGCGCAGCGAGGTTGCGGTCCTCGCCGACGTCAGCGTGGAGTATTACGCCAAGCTGGAGCGCGGTTCGATCGCCGGTGCGTCCTCGTCGGTGCTCGAATCCATCTCCCGTGCCCTCCGGCTTGATGACACCGAGCGTGCGCACTTGTTCGATCTGGCCCGCGCCGCAGACGGCATCCCGACCTCGGGACGGTCGCGCAGGCGTGCGACCGTCCAGACCGGGGCGCGTCTGAGCCTGCAGTGGGCGCTGGAAGCGATCACCGAGGGCGTCGCATTCGTTCGCGACCCGTACCAGAACCTGCTCGCGACGAACGCGTTGGGCCGGGCGTTCTACTCTCCGGTGATCGGGGACGGCGGCCGCACCCCGAACTTGGCGCGGTTCCAGTTCCTCGACCCCGCCTCGCGCGACTTCTACCCAGACTGGGACTTGTTCGGTGAAATGTGCGTCGGCATCATGCGCGCTGAAGCCGGCCGCGACCCCCACGACCGCACCATGCAGGACCTGGTCGGCGAACTGTCGACCCGCAGTGAGACGTTTCGGACACTGTGGGGCGCCCATAATGTGCGGACTCACGGGTCCGGCACGAAACGCTTTCACCACCCCGTGGCCGGCGAACTCACGCTGGCCTACGAGGAACTGGCGATCACCGCGGAACCGGGCCTGGTCCTCTTGGTCTACACCGCCGAGCCGGGCTCGCCCTCAGCGGAACGGCTGCACCTCCTCGCCAGTTGGAGTGCAAGCGAAGACGCCACGATCGAACGGCGCCGGGCAACCAGCTGACGGGAGGCAAGATCCGTGCCCGCCAGAGAGCGTGTTACCCGGCGCCGGAGTTGCCTTAGACGTAGTTCAGGCTGATGAGCAGCGCCCTAAGCTGGGCGTACTGTTCTGTTGCCATCCAGGCCTTTGCGGCGGCCCGGGTCGGGAACGCGGGGTAGTTGAAAAGAACACTCGTGGTGAGCCCGCCGTTCCCCGTGGCCAGGAGCCCGCAGCTTGAGGTGACGCCTTTGCCCTGCTCCAGGTATCGAGGGTCGCGGAGACCCATTCCGTAAAAATCGCGGGTCGAAGAGGATTCCACGGCGAACCCAAAAACGGGTTTAGTGCCGCCCGGTGCGGTCATTCCCGGAGCCTGCACCTTATCGAACACTTCGCGGGAGGTGGGCGCAGTTGCGCAACCAGTTGTAAAGCCATTTTGTAGTGAGAGCAGATCGTTGCCGGCGCCATCGGAAACGATCGCTTCAACGCCGGGGACGGTTCGGGCAGGCGGGAGGACCGTTCGCACGGTCCAGGTCGACGGATACGTGAAGAAAATGTGGCCATCCGGGAACGTGAACGTCTTCCGCGCAGTTGCTGCAGGCTTCGCTGACGGGGCAGGCGCCGCCACCGGGGGTGCCGCGCTGGCGGTCGGGGCCACCGGTGCTGGAGTGGCGGTTGGTGTGGCCGTCACCGTCGGCGCGGCCCCAGCCGTGGCCCCCGTGGTCGAGCGCGGTGCGGCAGCGGCAGGAACCGTTCCTGGCTGTGATGCACATCCGGCAAGGACGAGGCTGAGCACAATGCCCGCCATTGTGACATGCGCGTAAAACCCGGTGCGGTTGAGACCCACTTTTTTGTTCCCCCAATATTTGCGACGGCGGGGTGAATATCCCGCTCGAGACCTCAGTATCAGGGATGCGGCCGGAAGTTATTGTCAGGTCTGAAAGACGGTGCAGAACCGTTACTTGGGCTGCCAGTTGGCCGCCAACCCGACCAACATTCACAGCTGATAATTCTTGGGCCGGTCGGGAGTTTCACTCCGGGGCGGAGACGAGTAAGGCCGGCCGGAACGATCTTTCGATCGCCCCGGGCCGGCCTCTGAACCGCGCATGATCTGCGCTCCCGCGGAAGGTAAGAGATTCGAACTCTTGGTACGGGGTCACCGCACACTGGTTTTCAAGACCAGCTCCATCGGCCGCTCGGACAACCTTCCCTAACGAGTAGTCTTTCATAGGCAGTCGGCTGCAACAAAAACCAAAAACACGGTGCGCTTGCGGACGCGTGCAGCTCCCCGCCATATTCTGGGGAGTGATGTTGATCGGACCTGGCGATCGCGGCGAACGTGCGCGGAGCCAGTTAGGAATCGGGAGTGCTCCATGAAGGCTGTCTATATCTCAGAGCCCGGCGGACCCGAGGTCCTGGAAGTCCGTGAGGTTCAGGCCCCGGTGGCCGGCCCCGGCGAGGTGCTGATCGACGTCGTGGCCGCGGGCCTTAACCGTGCCGATGTCCAGCAGCGCAAGGGCTTCTACCCGCCGCCCCCGGGCGCCTCCGAGGTCCCCGGGCTGGAGGTCTCCGGCCGGATCGCAGGGTTCGGTCCGGGCGTGACCAAGGCGTTTTCCGTGGGGGACAAGGTGGTGGCGCTGCTCGCCGGCGGCGGCTACGCCCAGCAGGTGGCCGTCCCCGCGGGGCAGGTCCTGAGGATCCCCGACGGCGTGGATCTGGTCACGGCGGCGTCGCTGCCCGAGGTCGCGGCGACGGTCTATTCCAACCTGATCATGACGGCGCAGCTGCAGCCGGGCGAAACTGTCCTCATCCACGGGGCCACAGGCGGTATCGGCACCATGGCCATCCAGCTGGCCAAGGCCGTTGGCGCCCGCGTGGCCACGACGGCCGGGAACGCGGAAAAAGTCGGCACCGCCAAGGCCTTCCTCGGGGCGGACATCGCCATCAACTACGCGGAGGAAAACTTCCCGGCGAGCCTGCGCGCGCAAAACGGCGGCAAAGGCGCGGACGTCATCCTCGACGTCGTCGGGGCCAAATACCTCGAGCAGAACATCGATGCGCTCGCCGACTACGGACGCCTCGTGGTGATCGGGCTGCAGGGCGGCGCGAAGGCGGAACTGGACCTTGGCCAGCTGCTGCAGAAGCGGGCCGCCATCATCGCCACCGCACTGCGTCCCCGCCCGGTCGAGGAAAAGACCGTGATCATGAACGCCGTCCGCGACGCCGTGTGGCCGATGCTGACCGACGGCAGGATCCGGCCCCTCGTCGCCAAGAGCTTCCCGCTGGACCAAGTCGCCGCCGCGCACACCTACTTCGACTCCGGAGACCACGTGGGCAAGGTCCTGCTGGTCATGTAACGGGGTGCCGGATCCGGCCTGAAACCGCAGGTCCGGGCCGACTTATTCCGTGCGGGGCATGCGCTGTTTTGCGGCAAGGACACCAAAGACGATAGCGTGGTTCCATACGCGGTATACACGCGTCTTGGGGCGCGTGTATGCTGTGTGATTTCGTGACTTAGCGATTCCGGGGGGCGCCATGTCGATCCGTCACAGTCTCCTCGCACTCTTGCAGGACCGCCCGCGCTACGGGTACCAGCTCAGGACCGAATTCGAGGACCGCACCGGGTCCTCCTGGCCGCTGAACATCGGACAGGTCTACACCACCCTGGACCGGCTGGAACGCGACGGGCTGGTCCGCAAAGACGGCGGCGACGGGCACGTCATTTACAGCATCACCACGGCCGGCCGGACCGAAGTCGGCGCCTGGTTCACGGCCCCGGTATCCCGCGCGAATCCGCCCCGGAATGAACTGGCCATCAAGCTCGCCCTCGGCCTCACGATTCCCGGGACAGACGTCGGCGCCATCATCCAGGCCCAGCGGACGGTCTCCATCCGCGCGCTGCAGGACTACACCAAGTCCCGCCGCGACACGGCCGCGCTTCAGCGCCCGGCCGACACCGCCCGGCTCCTGGTTCTGGATTCCCTCATCTTCCAGACCGAAGCCGAGGTGCGCTGGCTGGACCTCTGCGAGGCCCGCCTCGTGCAGCTCAGCAACCTCCGGGCGTAGCCGGGCCGACCGCTCGTCGCGCAATACACACCGCCGGGCGCAGGGCTGCGGCCGGGACCCGCCCGCATTGGTAGGGTGCCGGAGGGCAGTTCTGTACCGGTGGGCTGCCCAGCTGGGTTTCTCAAGGAGGAGACATGGGCACAATGCCAGATGGCACACAACGCGAAAGCACAAACAACCTCACGCAGGGCAGCGCGCGTGGCACCGCGCAACTCGACGACGGGGTCGTTCCGGACCCCTCCCTCCCGCCGACGTCGGTGGATGAGTCGGTCCGCGACGCCGCGGACCGCGCCTGGACGCCCGCCAAGATCGCGCTGTGGGCGGCCATTGCGCTGCTGGGCGGGATCGCCTGGTTCATGCTCGCCATCATCCGCGGCGAGACCGTCAATGCCATCTGGTTTGTGTTCGCGTCCGTCTGCACCTACCTGATCGGCTACCGCTTCTACTCCAAGGTCATTGAGCGTTACCTGACCAGGCCCAACGACCGCCGTGCCACCCCTGCCGAATACAAGGCCGACGGCAAGGACTACGTCCGGACGGACCGCAACGTCCTCTTCGGCCACCACTTCGCCGCCATCGCCGGCGCCGGCCCCTTGGTGGGCCCGGTCATCGCGGCCCAGATGGGCTACCTGCCCGGCACGATCTGGATCATCATCGGCGTCGTCCTTGCCGGCGCCGTCCAGGATTACCTCGTCCTGTTCTTCTCCATGCGCCGCGGGGGCCGGTCCCTGGGCCAGATGGCCCGCGAGGAACTCGGCGTCATCGGCGGCACGGCCGCCCTCATCGCAACCCTGCTCATCATGGTGATCATCGTCGCCATCCTCGCCCTGGTGGTCGTCAACGCCCTCGGCGAGAGCCCCTGGGGCGTCTTCTCGGTGGGCATGACCATCCCGATCGCCCTCTTCATGGGCGTGTACCTGCGCTTCATACGGCCGGGCAAGGTCATGGAGGTGTCCCTGATCGGTTTCGTGCTGCTCATGGCCGCCATCATCGGCGGCGGCGCCGTGGCGGGCACCGAATGGGGTGCCGCGTTCTTCCACCTGGACAAGGTCACCATCGCTTGGGGCCTCATCATCTACGGTTTCATCGCAGCCATCCTGCCCGTCTGGCTCCTCCTGGCCCCCCGCGACTACCTCTCCACGTTCATGAAGATCGGCGTGATTGTGATGCTGGCGCTGGCCATCATTGTGGTCCGCCCCGAAATCACCGTGCCGGCCTTCAGCGAGTTCGCCGGCCGGGACAACGGTCCGGTGTTCTCCGGCGCCCTGTTCCCGTTCCTTTTCGTCACGATCGCCTGCGGCGCGCTGTCCGGGTTCCACGCGCTGATCGCCTCCGGCACCACACCGAAGCTGATCGAGAAGGAGCGCCAGACGCGCCTGATCGGGTACGGCGGCATGCTCATGGAATCCTTCGTGGCCATCATGGCCCTCGTGGCGGCAATCTCCATTGACCGCGGCATCTACTTCGCCATGAACGCCCCCGTGGCGCTGACCGGCGGGACCGTCGAGACCGCGGCCGCGTGGGTCAACAGCCTGGGACTGTCCGGCGTCAACATCACGGCCGGTGATCTCGCGCAGACGGCCAAGGACGTGGGGGAGCAAAGCATCGTGTCGCGTTCGGGCGGCGCGCCCACCCTCGCCGTCGGCCTTGCCCACATCATGCAGCAGTTCATCGGCGGCACTGCGATGATGGCCTTCTGGTACCACTTCGCCATCATGTTTGAGGCCCTCTTCATCCTCACGGCCGTCGACGCCGGCACCCGCGTTGCCCGCTTCATGCTCCAGGACTCGATCGGCAACTTCGTCCCGAAGTTCAAGGAACACTCCTGGCGCCCGGGCGCCTGGCTCTGCACCGCCATCATGGTGGCCGCCTGGGGCGCGGTCCTGCTGATGGGCGTCACCGACCCGCTGGGCGGCATCAACACCCTGTTCCCGCTGTTCGGGATCGCCAACCAGCTGCTCGCGGCCATCGCCCTCTCGGTCTGCCTGGCCATTGCCGCCAAGCGCACCGCCCCGAAGTTCCTGTGGATCGTGGCGGCGCCGCTGGCGTTGGCCGCCGTCGTGACCATCACGGCGAGCTTCTACAAGATCTTCTCGCCCGTTCCTGCGGTGGGCTACTTCGCCAACAACGCAGCCTTCGCCAAGGCTCTGGCGGACGGCAAGACCTCCTTTGGGACCGCCAAGACCCAGGCCGCCATGGAGGCCGTGGTCCGCAACACGATGATCCAGGGATGGCTCTCGATCATCTTCGTGGTGTTGAGCATCGTCGTCATCATCACGGCAGTGATGGCATCCATCAAGGCCTTGCGGAACACGGCCGCGGGGCTGCCCAACGCCGAGCACGAAGACCCCGCTCTGGCTTCCCGAGTCTTCGCCCCGGCAGGGTTTGTCCCCACGGCGGCGGAGCGTGACCTCGTGGCCGAGTGGAACCAGCTCCCGGCCGGAGACCGGCTCGAAAAGTCCGGGCACCACTGATGCGGGGCCGGGAGTGAATGTGGTCCTCGCGGGGTTCCGCGGGTTTGCCGGGTATCTCGGCGGTGTGCTGGGCGCCGATGCCTACAAGAAGTACCTGGAGCACCATGAGGCATCCGGGCACACTAGCCTTCCCCTCACCGAGCGGGAGTTCTGGCGTGACCGGACCGACCGGCAGGACACCAACCCGCAGGGGCGCTGTTGTTGAGCCGGTGCTGCTGAGCTGGTGCTGCTGAGCTGGTGCTGCTGAGCAGCTGGCCGGGCCGGGCCGGGGGAGGGGCGGCGTGGGGCACAACGGTGTCCGACGCCGCCCCTCCGCTTCCGGCGGACGCCGGGTCCGGGCTGCCCGGCGCGTGAGAGTATGAAGCCATGAGCGATCAGCACGACACTCAGCCCCGCGCCCAAACTGCCGACGACGTGCCCGTCGAGGGCACACCCGTGGATGACGCCCTGCCCGGGACGCCGCTGGCGCCGCCGGCTGCTGTGCCGCCCGGCCGCGCCGGTGGATCCGGTGCCGGGCCCAGGCCGCCGCGGGGGAGCGAACTTCAGGACCTCGTGGACCAGCCCGCCAAGGTCATGCGGATCGGCACGATGGTCAAGCAGTTGCTGGACGAGGTGAAGTCCGCGCCCCTGGACGACGCTGCCCGCGTCCGGCTGGCCGAAATCCATGACCGGTCCATCAAGGAACTCGAGGACGGCCTGGCCCCGGAGCTCGTTGAGGAGCTTGAACGGATCAACCTCCCCTTTCCGGAGAACGCAACCCCCTCCGACGCGGAACTGAGGATAGCCCAGGCCCAGCTGGTCGGCTGGCTTGAGGGGCTCTTCCACGGCATCCAGACGGCCATCGCGGCGCAGCACGCCGCCAGGGAGCACACCTACGCCCAAATGCAGCTGCGCCAGCTGCCGCCCGGAACCGTGATCGCGCCGGGCGTCATCATCGGGGAAAACGGCGAACCGGTCCGTGCCGCCGCGCCGCGTCACGGCGCGGAGTCCCCCGAGCCGCCCGAACCCGCGGACCCGGACCATGGCCCGGGCCAGTACCTATAGCGCGACCTTGGGCTTCTTCAGCGCAGCACGGCAAGGCCGCAGGGACGACGCAGAACTTGGCAAGGGGCTCTGGCGGCGCGCCCATGACCGTTTCAACCGCGGACTTGACCGCTACCACCAGGTCCTCGAGGGGGTCGAAGACGAGGCCCTGTACGGCGAACTCGTCGAGATCGCCAATCAGCTCTCCGCGCTCGCTCCCCGGGTCCGGCAGGTCTGCGTGGAGGCCCAGCGGCGCTTTCCCAGCAATGGATTGGACATCCCGGGGCCGCTGGCAGGGGTCCACCGTGCCCTGTCGACGGCGGGCAACTCTCTGGCCATGACGGCTGAGGCGGCCGCGATGCTCCGGCTTGCCGTGGGTCCGGTCCCGGCTGGCGCCGCGTCGGTGTGGCGGCGCGCCGATTCCGTGCTGGAACAGGTCCACGACGCCGAGCGGCGGCTTGCGGA
>NZ_KI914917.1:36661-41953 GCF_000520575.1 Arthrobacter sp. I3 | reverse complement strand
GGCGGCCCGACGCCAGCCTGAGCCGCTTGGCGAATTGGTCTTTGCACAGCCGGCCCGGCATGGCTGGGGTTCCCGACATTCCCTGAATTTCCCTGGTATTCCCGGTTACGCGCCTAGCTTAGCGGCGCCCTGTCGCTGGCCGGAGGGCGCCGAAGTTGGCAGGATACTTATATGACTTTTTCACCGGAACTGACTTTCAATGACGGAAACACCATCCCCCAGCTTGGCTACGGCGTGTGGCAGGTTGAAGATGACGTGGCCGAAAAGGTGGTTGTCCAGGCGTTCGAGGCCGGCTTCCGCCACATCGACACGGCAAAGATCTACGGCAACGAAGCAGGCGTAGGCCGCGCCATCGAGCGTTCCGGCCTCAAGCCCGAGGAAATTTTCATCACCACCAAGCTGTGGAACGCGGACCAGGGCTACGAGTCCACCCTGAAAGCGTTCGAGGAATCCATGGAGCGGCTCGGCCTCGAGACCCTGGACCTGTACCTGATCCACTGGATGCAGCCCAAGCAGGACAAATACGTTGACACCTGGAAGGCCCTCATCGAGCTCCAGAAGCAGGGCCGGGTCAAGACCATTGGCGTCTCCAACTTCACCAAGGAGGGCCTGCAGCGCCTGATCGATGAGACCGGCGTTGTTCCGGCCATCAACCAGGTCGAACTGCACCCGTTCTTCAGCCAGGCCGACCTGCGCGAGTTCAACGCGTCCAAGGGCATCCTCACCCAGGCATGGTCGCCGCTGGGCCAGGGCGGCGAGCTCCTCGAGAGCCCCGTCATTGCCCAGATTGCCGCCAAGCACGGCGCCACCCCGGCCCAGGTTGTCATCGCCTGGCACCTGGCCATCGGCAACGTGGTCATTCCGAAGTCGGTGACCGAGTCCCGGATCCGCGAGAACTACGCGGCCCTGGACGTCAGCCTCGACGAGACCGACATCCAGGCCATCAACGGGCTGGACCGTTCTGCCGAAGATGCCGGCCGGATCGGACCGGATCCGGCCGTCTCCGACTTCGCCTAAGCACCTCCCGTGACGCCGGCAGCCAGCCGGCGTTCGCACAGGGCCTTCACCCCGCACGGGGTGGAGGCCCTTCGGGCGTCCCGAAAGCCTCCGGAGTCAGGCGGCGGCCCGGCGCTCTTTCGCCGGGATTGCATCGACCACGGCCCAGCCGTCTTCGCCCGCAACGCAGCGGCTGGCGAAGCGGTCTGCGGAGGCAGCGTCATCGAAGCTCTCGGTGCGGATCCGGCCGCAGTCGATGTCCAGGTAGGTGACCACGAAATGCAGTGCGCCATCCTGTGCGTCGTTGAAATCCGCCTCAAAATCTGACTCGATATCATGGCGGAAACCCTGCTGGAAATTCTGGTTGTTCTCCATGATTCCAGTGTGCGACTGACCACCGACACTAAGACTTCACTCCTCCGGCGTGTTGCCGAGCCGCAGCACCCGTTCCCGCGCCAGGACTTCCTTGCGGCGCTGCCGGTCGGCGGCCCGTGCCGTCTGCTGCGCCAGAGCCGACGCCAGCTCGTGATCCTTCCGGGCCGTTTTGAGCCCGGCTTCTGCCGCGTCCAGACGCCGCCTGAGCTCGCGCACCTCGTCGGCCAGCCGGCTGGTTTCCGCCGTCGCCTCCGCCAGCTCCGCGGCCGCGCGGCCTGCCTCCTCGTCGGCTTCCGCGGCGGCCACTTCGGCCGCCTCCAGGGCGGTCCGCGCCCGTTCCACCGCCGACGGCGTGGGCGTCATCCGTGCCGTCCCGACGGCCCGGAGGCGGGGCTGTCCCGTTGTCGGCTTTCCGCTGGCAGTTCCGCCGCGCTGTGCGGTCCGGTCCGCCGGTTCTGTCCCGCGGACGCTGGCCGTTCCAGGCGCGGCTCCAGTGCCGGGCACCGACGCCGCATGGCTCCCCGGGACAGCCACTGCGCCGGCGAGGTCGACGACGTCGACCCCGTCCGCCGAGAGCGCCCGGAGCAGACAGCCGCTTTGCACGGCGGCGGCGGCCCCGGGATCGGCGGTGGCGGCCCGCAGGGTCTGTTCCACTTCCGTCGCGACGGCGGCACTGATGGCCCGTCCGTGCCGGGCCGCCAAGGCCTGCGCCGCCTTCACCGTGCTGGCGAGGAGCTGGCGCCGCTGCTGGGCGAGGCGGCGGAGGTCCGCTGCATCCAGGGCATCCTGTGCGGCCTGCATCGACGTCCCCAGCGCAGCAAGCTCCCGCAGAATTTCGGGGCTGTGCGCCGCCAGCATGTTCACCGCCCACGCCGCGACCGACGGCTTGGGCAGGGCACGGACTGCGGCCGCCAGGGCACGCTGCTCGGCGGCGGTGACACCCGCGGAACTGACGTCTTTGGCCGCCGCCGTTCTAGCAGCCACGAACTCCCCGTAGGGCAATGCATAGAGCGGCCCGGCAATGCCCGCTAGTTCCCGCGATCCCATGCAAGAATCATAGGAGTCCGGCCCCGCCGCGAGTTCGCTGCCCCGTCATCAGACCCGGTGCCGTCACGTTCTGGAGGAGATTTCACTTGATCGAAATTGGTGGGCTCCCGGCCCATGTCCTGCTCGTCCACGCCGTAGTGGTATTAGCGCCCATTGCAGGTCTCGGCGCCATCGTTTATGCCGTGGCACGGCGCTGGTGGGGCTACCTGGCGTGGCCCCTGGGCGTGTTGTCACTGGGGCTGGTGCCAGTAACACTCCTGACCGCGCAGGCAGGCGAGCAGCTGGAGAAAGTCCGTCCCGCGTCGGCGCTGGCCCACGAGCACGCCCAGGAAGGTGACGTACTCAAAGTGCTTTCCGTGATCTTCTTCGTCCTGGTCGCGGCAATGTTGATGGTCACCTACGAGCCCTTTGGCCGGCGCCTGGCGTTTCTTGGCGGCCTTCGGAGCAACCGGATTGTCCGGGGAGCCGTCCTGATTGCCGGCGCCCTCGCGGGGGCCTTCTACATTTACCAGAGCATCATCACGGGACATTCCGGCGCGGCCTCGGTCTGGGCGCGCTAACTCAGCCCCTCTGCGGGCCCTTGGCCAGGCGATGCGTGCCGGGCCCGGTGCAGCGTGACGAGCAGCAGGACAAGGGCCGTTGCCTGCAGTGCGGCCACGGCAGCGATGAGCGCCGGCCGTGCGCCGTAAAGTGACCCGTACAGGGCGCCGCCGGCCAAGGCGCCGGCGCCCTCGAACGCCGCGAACACCCCGTACGCCGTGCCCTGCCGGGGTTGGGGCATCAAATCGGCGACCAGCGCCTTGACGGTGGAGTCCTGGATGCCGGTGGCGGCGCCCCAGACCAGGACGCCCGCGAGCACGAGCCCGGCGCTCGGCGCCAGGGCCAGTACGGGCACCCCCATAATCAGCACGGGCAGCGCCAGGAGCACGGCCGCCCCGGCGCGGTCGTAAAGGACGCCACTGGCGAGGGCCCCGACGGCGGCGGCCCCCATGGCGCCGGCGTACAGCAGCGGAACCACCGAGACGGGGACGGCCACGTCGGCCGTCAGGTGATAGGAGATGACGCCGAAGGCGACCAGTCCGGCGCTCCAGAAGAACCCGGCCAACGCGAACAAGATGAAGACGCTGGAGAGCGCCGACGGCGGCCGCCCGGCGGGTTTCCCCGGGGCGGCTCCGGCAAGCCGGAGGGGTCGGCCACGGGCCTGTCCGCGCCGGGATCCCGGACGCGGCGGCGCAGCCAAACGAGAATCACCAGCGCCGCCGCCGCAGGAATGATGAGCACCGCAAAGGCTGCCGGCAGTGAGCCGGTGGCAACCAGCACCGCCGAGACGAGCAGCGGGCCCAGGAGCGCCCCGGCCAGATCGAGGGACTTGTGGACGGCGAAGCCGCGGCCCCGGCCAACCGGCCCGGCGGCGGCGGCGAGCAGCACGGTTTTCGCCGGGCTGCGGACGGCTTTGCCTACCCTGTCCCCGATGATGAGCACGGCCGCCAGAGCCATCCCGGCGGTCCCGGCGAACGGCGTCAACGCCAGCAGCGGGATGCACACCGCCGTCAGCACATAGCCGGCCATCGTGAAAGTCCAGTACTTCCCGGTGCGATCCGCCCAGGGGCCGAATACCAGCCGGAGTCCCTGGGACGCGGCTTCCGCGGCGCCGGTCACGAGGCCGACGAACAGCGCGGACGCACCGAGCTGGGCCAGCAGGGGACCGCCGAGCGGGCGGGCGCCGTCGGACACCATGTCCGCGGCGAGGCTGACCAGGCCGAAGCCGACAACCGGGCCCCACAGCCGGTGCCGCCAATTCCCGGTTTGGCTTCCGGACCGCGACGGCGGGTATTGCTGGCCGGCTGGCATCCTGCGCCCGGGCCGTTCCATTTCCTAAGGCTGACGGACGGCCCGGAAAAAGACAATACGCAGGTCAGGGGCCTGTCGCCGCGTCGAGGCGCAGAAGGAAATATTGGCCAAAGGGGTTCTTTCTGGGCGGCAGCTTGGTACTTTTTGAGGGCCGATCCGTATTGTGCGGGCCGGGGGGACCCACAATGACGGACTGAAAGGCAACACACCCATGAGCTCGGACGGCACCCGCCGGCACCCGCCGGAAGGGGCCTTCATCCTCGGTGCCGCCCCGCGCGCCAAGAGCCGCACCAACCAGGCCGCACCTGCACGTCATTCTCACGGAGGAACTGTGAAACCGTTTTCGAATCCGCCACTCCACGCCGGGGGAAGGCGCCCCAGCCTGACTGCCACACTTCTTGGCATCGCTGTGGCTGCCGGACTGGCCCTCACCGGCGTCGCCGCGGCCTCGCTTCCCCTGGCCTCTGCCGCTACAACGCCGCCGCCCACCGGCTGGCTGCACACCTCTGGCGGGAGGATCCTGGACTCGAACAACGCCCCGTATACGATCAAGGCCGCGTCCTGGTTCGGCATGGAAACCACAGACTGCATGCCGCACGGGCTCTGGGGAACCCTGACCATCGACGAGGCCCTGGCCAACATCAAATCGATGGGATTCAACACCGTCCGCCTGCCGTTCTCCAACGAGTGCCTGGCAGCGGCATCCATCAAGGGCAACCTGAACTACTGGGCAAACCGCGCCTACGCGCTGGAGGGCAAGTCACCCCTGGTCCTGATGGACACGGTGATCGCCCGCGCGAAGGCCAACGGCCTGCAGATCATCCTGGACCGGCACCGGCCATCCTCTGCCGACCAGTCCCCGCTTTGGTACACCTCCGCCTACCCGGAGTCGAAGTGGATCGCTGACTGGAAGATGCTCGCCGCCCGCTATAAGAACGATTCCACCGTCATCGGCGCCGACCTTCACAATGAGCCTGCAGGGGCGGCGACGTGGGGCGGCGCCGCCGCCACCGACTGGCAGGG
>NZ_KI914917.1:29857-36561 GCF_000520575.1 Arthrobacter sp. I3 | reverse complement strand
ACTGGCAGGCCGCGGCCACCCGCGGCGGCAACGCCGTCTTGGCCTCCAACCCCAACCTGCTGATCATCGTTGAGGGCATCGAGAACCAGGGCAACGGCACTTCCACCTGGTGGGGCGGGGGCCTGGCCGACGTCAAAAACAAACCGGTCACCCTGGCCACGCCCAACCGCGTGGTCTATTCCCCGCACGACTACCCGGCGTCGCTGTTCGCGCAGAAGTGGTTCAGCGACCCCACCTACCCCAACAACCTGCCGGCCGTGTGGGATGCCAACTGGGGTTACATCCAGAAGCAGGGCATCGCCCCGGTTCTGCTCGGGGAGTTCGGGACCGCGCTGCAAACCACGTCGGACAAGCAGTGGATGGAGCAGATCGTCTCCTACCTTGGGACCAATTCCATGAGCTTCGCGTATTGGGCGTTCAACCCGAACAGCGGCATTACCGGAGGCCTTGTCCAGGCGGACTGGCGCACCCCGGAGGCCGCCAAACTGGCCGCGCTCGCGCCTATCCTGAACGGCACCCCGACGCCGACCGCAACCGCCACGCCGTCGCCGACCGTCACGCCGACCGCAACCGCCACGCCGACGCCGACCGTCACCGCGACACCGTCGCCGACAGCCACAGCGACGCCCACGCCGACCGTCACCCCGACGCCCTCGCCCACCCCTACATCGGGCGCGCCGATCAGCGCCGTCTGGAAACTCGGCAGTTCATGGACCGGCGGCTACGTGGCCAATATCGAGGTCACCGGCCTCCGGGCGGCGGCCGGTTGGAGCGTGAGCTGGCCCGATCCGAACGTCACCCGCGTGGCCAACTCCTGGGGGATCAGCTGCACGGTGCTCCCCAAGGTGTCGGTGACCTGCAGCGGCTCGGACTGGGCCACGAAGGTCGCCGCCGGCCAGAAACTGTCGGTAGGCCTGCAGGTGGATTCCCTGAAGGCTCCCGTCAACCCGGTGCTCACCCTAAAGTAGCCGGCCGCGCAAGGGCGCGGGTGTCCTTCGATCAGGCGCCTGTTTGGGGGCAGTCGACTGCAAAAGGAGCGTGCGGAACCCGGGTCCAGGATCCGGACCCCGCCGGGGCCAACGAAGAACCTCCGGAAAGCGTTGATTCCGGGGGTTGTTCTCAGGCTTCGTGCGACCGGGCTCCCGGCAGTCAGAGCGGCTCCCGACGAGGACAACACCGGAGTAGCCTGACAGCAGAAGCGAGAAAGGCATGGACCATGCGCATTCTTCAGACATCCACCGACGCACTCAACGTCACACGGATCGACAGGATCGCCTATCTCAACGCTGAAGAGCGGACATTTCTGACCACAACAACCGGCCGGCCGGACTTTGCCACCCCCGGTCAGGGGGAAGTCATCGCCGACATGGGGCGGGCCGTTCCCGTCACCTTGGCCTATATCGATGACCAGCTCGAAGGGAGCCTCATCGTCGCGCGACTCACGGACGTGATGGCAAATTACGACTGGCCTGTCATCAGATTCGCCGACGTTCGAGAGGAGGCCCGGAAAGAGGTCGCCGAAATCCGGTACAGGGAATCCGAGTATGCCGCCGAGCCGGACCGTACCGACCCGCACGAAGACTAATCCGGGCAGCAGCCGCAGTCGCAGGCGCTTTTGGGTTGACCCGAGCCGCGGGCGAAGATGTCATCACGGGACCGGCCTGACTTCAAGAGTGAATTTGTCCGGTTCGTTTTGGGGGCTTACTACCCCTATGAAGTAGTTGTAGTCGCCGTCAGTCCCCGTCCCGATGCAGACGGGGATTGTGCCGCTCTCATTGGGCTTCCGCTGGCACGTTCCTTCGACCTTTAGTGTGAGACCGGCGGGCGCCGCAACTGCTTCGAGGTCCGCAGCGGTCAACTTCGTTCCAGTGTCCCATTGCCTGGCGAGGCTGGGGCACGGGTTTGTGTCCATGCACAGGAACTGTTCACCGCGGACGATGTCCACTGTTTTCTTCCACTCGGACGGGATCGCAAGGCGATCGGCGCGGGACACCGTGTCGGCTGTAACGCGGTCTTCTGCGGCCCGGACCAGGAACAAGGCGGCCACAGCAACCAAGGCCGCAACTCCAATGATGACCGCGGTGCGTCGTTCCACTGTGTTCCCCTCCCAATAAACTCCAGTGCAGGCACCGTCTCTTCCGGCGGGCGCTGAGTGCATCGTAGCTGCAGGCCGGCCCGGTGGCCTGTCCGCCGTGTCCAAGTCGGTCATCCGTGCACGGGCCGGCAGATAGCGACGTGAGCGACTCCATGCTCCGGCCTGCGCGGGCGCGGAACGGGGTGCGGGTAATCTGGTCATTTTCGCCGCACTCATGATTGGCATGACCATCTCCCGCTCCGCCGCCACCAAGTCCCTGACCGTCCTTGCCGGCCTGCTTCTCGCAGGCTCCCTCGCCGGCTGTGATGCCGCAGCCCACGTTGGCGCCAAAGTCGCAGACGCCGTGCACAGCGCGGCCGCGTCCCAGGCTCCCGGCGCCGGCACCGCGCACCCGGGCGAGGCCGCCGCGGCCGTAGCCCAGCTGGCGTCCATCCCGGTGAAGGGCAAGGCCCCAAAGACCGGGTACAGCCGTGGGCAGTTCGGTCCCGCCTGGTCCGATGTAGACCACAACGGCTGCGACACGCGCAATGACATGCTCCGCCGTGACCTCACCGATGTGACGACCAAGCCGGGGACCAGGGATTGCGTCATCGCCTCCGGCAAGCTTGCCGACAAGTACACCGGCAAGACCATCACCTTCACCCGTGGTGAGAACTCGGCGGACGTCCAGATCGACCACATCATTCCCCTGTCGCTGGCCTGGCAGACCGGCGCCCAGCAGATCAGCGCCGGCCAGCGCCTCCAGCTCGCCAACGATCCGCTGAACCTGATGTCCGCCGACGGCCCCGCGAACCAGCAGAAGTCAGACTCCTCGGCCGATGCCTGGCTGCCGGCCAACAAGGGGTTCCGGTGCGAATACGTCGCCCGCCAGACTGCTGTGAAGGCCAAGTACAAGCTCTGGATGACCCGTCCCGAGCACGACGCCATCGCCGGGATTCTCGCCACCTGCAAATAGCGGCACCGCATCCCTGAGGGGTACCTTCGTCTGTGCCGCCTAACCCGCGCCCAAACCTCCGTCTCGTCGAGTAGCTTCCGTCGCTGAGGACGGCACACCAAGGTGTCGGCCCTTTCTGCTCCCTGACCTGCGAAAACATTCCGGGATGCCATAGTGCCCACGGGACGAAAACGCCGGTAGCATGACAGCCGGGGGCCCGCTGGGGTGCCCGGTATTGGGGGAACCATGGCACAACCGCGCCGGCTACTCGGCAGCAGTCCAAGCTCCGTCATCGCGGGCCGTCACCGCCTCGAGGTCCACAACGCGCAACGCCGCGGAGCCGAGCGTGCCCAGGCCTATGTCCTGCCCCCGCCGAGCCAGGCGCCACACTTCAGCGATTCCGCCGCGGCCGACGTCCCCTGACCCTCCCGGATCCACCCGCCACACCAGTGAAGGAGCTTCACATGTCAGATCCGCATAATTCTCAGCAAGGCACCGGCCGGCAGATGTGGCCCAGCGAGCAGCCCCGGCAGAACCCGGGGTGGGCGCCGAACCCGTACGCCGCCGCGGCGTACCCGGCTCAGGGATCCGGGCCAGTGCCGCTCTGGGCACCGCTCTACGGCGCTTCCCTGCCAGAGGCAGCGTCCCGGTTCTTCAAGAAGTACGGGACGTTCTCCGGCCGCGCCAGCCGGAGCGAATACTGGTGGTGGATGCTCGTCTCCGGACTCGTCTCGATCGTCTTGAACGTCATCATGCTTGCCGGTGGCGCGGCCGGCGCAAAACTGGGCCCCAACGGCGCCAGCGTCCCCGGCCCCGCCTATATGATCGGGCTGATCCTGGCAGCCGTCTGGTTCCTGGCAGTCATTGTCCCGTCCCTGGCCCTGACGGTCCGTCGCCTCCACGACTCGAACTTCAGCGGCTGGATGTACCTCATCGTCCTCATCCCGTTTATCGGCGGCATCATTCTCCTCGTCTTCACGCTGCTGGAATCAAAACCCGAGGGCCAGCGGTTCGACGTCCCCGCATAAGCATCCGGGTCGCACCCACTGACCCCGCGCGAACTACAAGAAGGCCCTGCCGCCCCTGAGGGCTGCGGGGCCTTCTTCTTGGTCGGGGTTCCCGGCCCGATACGGCCCCGTACGGACCCGTCCCGCCGCAACCAATAAAAAACCCCGTATCCCCGTTGAGTCAACGGTGATACGGGGTTCTTCCCGAGCTTCCTGCCAGAATCGAACTGGCGACCTTCTCATTACGAGTGAGACGCTCTACCAACTGAGCTAAGGAAGCAACCACATGAATGCCCGGCGATCCGGGCGGATCATGCAAGAGACAACTGTAATAGAGTCCCGGCGTCCGGGTCAAAATGAGCTACCGAAGCCGCCATGCGGCCCTGTCGCGGACCTAGCAGACGGTGTTGTCCGCCGGGGCCTTTCCGTCCACCAGGTAGTCATCGACAGCGTTGCCGATGCAGCTGTTGGAACGGCCATACGCCGTGTGGCCCTCACCCTTCCAGGTCAGCAGCGAGGCGTTCCCAAGCTGCTTGCGCAGGGAACTGGCCCATTGCACGGGCGTAGCCGGGTCGCCGGTGGTTCCAACTACGACAATCGGGGCCGAGCCCTTGTAATCGACCGGGGCAGGGGTCCGGACGTTCTTGTACGGCCAGTCCTTGCAGTTGCTGCCGCCATAGGCGAAGTAGTAGCCCAGGGTGGGCGACAGCTGGCGCAGCTTCTGGTCCTCGGCCCGCATGGACGCGGTGTCGGACACCATCGGGTAGTCCAGGCAGTTGATGGCGTTGAAGGCGAAGGTGCTGTTTGACGTGTAGGTGCCGCTGGGATCGCGGTCGGCGCCGAAGTCAGCCAGCTGCAACATGCCCGTGCCGTCGCCGGCCAGGGCGGTGGCGAGCGCACGGGTAAGGATCGGCCAGTTGTCATTGTTGTAGAGCGGGATGATGAGGCCGCTGACAAACGTGGAGCCCGAGACCTTCCGTCCGTCCTTCGCCGGCAGCGGGTTCGCCTCGGCCGCGCTGATGGCGTTGTGGATCTGCTGGACGCCTTCCTCGGTGCTTCCCGTGAGCGGGCATCCGGACGTCTGCTGGCACTTGGCGACATAGGAGTGGAGGGCCTTTTCGAAGGCCACGGCCTGGTCGCGGGTCAGTTCCTCGTTGCTCAGCGACGGGTCAAGGGCGCCGTCGAGGACCAACCGGCCCACGTTGTCCGGAAACAGCGATGCGTAAGTGGCGCCCAGCAGGGTCCCATAGGAGTAACCGAGGTAGTTCAGCTTGGAGTCGTTGGCTACCCCGCGCAGGATGTCGAGGTCCTTCGCGGCGCTGACCGTGTCGATGTGGGCCAGCACCGGCCCGGTTTTCTCCACGCACTTGGCAGCGATGGCCTTGTTGTCGGCCAGGGCCTCGTCCAGTCCGGCGTCGGTGTCCAGGGCGTAGGTCTTGGCGCGTGACGCGTCGCGTTCCTTATCCGTGAGGCACGTGACCGGGGCGGAGCGCTTCACGCCGCGGGGGTCGAAGCCCACGATGTCGTAGGCGGACCGGACTTTGTCCGAAATGTTGGTGTTAGCCGCATCCCTGACGAAGTCGTACCCCGAGCCGCCCGGGCCGCCCGGATTGACCATCAGGGTGCCCTTCTTGTCGCCTGTCGTGGCGAGCTTGATGGCGGCAAGCTCGATGCGTTCGCCGTCGGGCTTGCTGTAGTCCAGCGGGACCTTGATCTTGGCGCACTGGAAGTTGCCTTCACACGGTTTCCAGTCGACCTGCTGGGAGTAGTAGCTGCGCAGTTCGGCCGGAGCGGCCGCCACGATTGACGGGTCCGCCTGCCCCGCTGCCCCCGATGCCGGCGCACTGGACCCGTTGCCGCCCCCGCCGCCGAAAAGAGTGCACGAGGCCAACGTGACGGCCAGGGCCACGGCGCCGACGGCCCGCATGCCGATCGCCAGGGATCGGGATCTTGCGGACTGGGGTCGAGCAGGCTTCATGCGGTTCTCCTTGGAGGCTAGGAACGAAAGCGAAGATGATCGTTGGAGCGGCCGGAACCGTCAAATAAGGCTGGAAGCCATGGACTCGATCGTCAGCAGCGGGGCCACGTTGGTTGTGGTGATCCGCGTGCGGGCCTTGTTGATGGCGTCCATTCGGGCAAGGGTCACTTCGGCGGTGGAACGGGAGGCGAAGTCTTCGAGTTCGCTTCTGAGTTCAACGTTGACGAGTTCCACTGCGTTCCCCATCTGGATGACCAGGACATCCCGGTAAAAGGACAACAGGTCCGTCAGGGTGCGGTCAAGGGAGTCGGTGACGGAACGCTTGGCGCGGCGCTTCTGGTCGTCCTCGAGCTGCTTGACCTGGCTCCGCATGGCTGGCGGCAGCGTGCCGCTTTCGGGCGCCCCGAGGGTGGCCAGAAGCGCCGTCTTCTCGGCGGCGTCGCGCTCGTCGTTGGAGCTGTTGGCTTCCTCGGTGGCGATCTTGACCAGTTTCTCGGCCATCATGACCGCCGCCGTGACGCCGCGAAGGGACAGCGGAAACCGCACCGTCTCGAGCCGGCGCTCCCGGGCCTCCGGGTCCCGGGCCAGGCGGCGGGCGATCCCGACGTGGCTCTGCGCCGCGCGGGCGGCGCGCTCGGCGACCGCCGGGTCCACGCCGTCGCGCTTCACCAGCAGTGCAGCGACGGCGGC
>NZ_KI914917.1:28394-29757 GCF_000520575.1 Arthrobacter sp. I3 | reverse complement strand
CGCAGCGCCACCGGCCGGCAGCGGGAGCGGATGGTCACCAGGACATCGGCGGGGGAGGGGGCGCAGAGCATCCAGACGGTGCGGGGCGTGGGTTCCTCGATGGCCTTGAGCAGCACGTTGGTGGTCCGCTCGGCCATCCGGTCCGCGTCCTCCACCACGATGATCCGCCACCGGCCCGACGAGGGCCGGTTCCCGGCGGTGGACACGAGCTCACGCGCCTCGTCGATGGTGATGGTGACCTTCTCCGTGCGCACGAACGAGACGTCGGAATGGGTTTCGCCGAGGATGGTCAGGCACGCCGGGCATTCGCCGCAGCCGCGCAGGCTGACGTCCTCCTGGTCGCAGTTCAGGGCCGCGGCGAACGCCTTCGCGGCGTTGGAACGGCCGGAGCCGGGCGGTCCGGTGAAAAGCCACGCGTGCGTGAGCCCTTCGTTCTGGGCTGCCTGGCGCAACTGGGCCACGACGGCGTCCTGGCCCTGGAGGTCGTCCCAGACCGTCATGCTGTGCTGCTTTGGGTGACGGCCAGCAGGGATTCGACGCGCTCGAGGATGCGGGCGGCGAGTTCGGCGACGGGCAGCCGGGCGGGCAGCACCAGATACGCCTCAGGCCGGGCCGAGGCGAGGTCCAGGAAGGCCGCCCGGATCTTGGCATGGAATTCGTCGGCCTCGGACTCGAGGCGGTCTTCGGCGGCCTCGCCGGCGGTGCGCCGCTGTCGGCCAACGGCGGGTTCGACGTCGAGGAGTACGGTAAGGTCCGGCTGCAGGTCCGATGTTGCCCACGCATTGATGTCCCGGACCGCCTGCGTTCCGAGGCCTCGGCCGGCGCCCTGGTACGCGACCGAGGAATCGATGTACCGGTCCGTGAGGACGATCTCGCCGCGTTCCAGGGCGGGACGGATGACCTGGCTCGCGTGCGCGGCCCGGGACGCCGCGAAAATCAGGGCCTCTGTATGGGCATCGATGTGGCCGTGGCCGTGATCCAGCACGAGGGACCGCAGCTTCTCGCCGATCGCCGTGCCGCCCGGTTCCCGGGTCCGCAGCACGGTAAAACCATCCGATTCCAGGGCTTTGGCGAGTTCAGCCGCCTGCGTGGACTTGCCGGCGCCGTCTCCGCCCTCGAAGGCAATAAACAGTCCGGGCAACAGGCCGGTCAACTTTCGGCGGGACGCTCCGGGGCTCTGGGTAGTCACCGTTCAAGAGTACCGACAATCACCGACACTCTAGTCTGCGCAAAGTCTGCGGCGTAACGGCTTGGGTACCCTGCCGGGCCCCCACGTACCCTGTCCTCATGAGTCTTTCTGAAGAACAGGCCGCCACGCTTTCGCCGGATTCCCTGGTTGTGGCGGCAGGGCGCCCGCCGCGCA
>NZ_KI914917.1:18435-28294 GCF_000520575.1 Arthrobacter sp. I3 | reverse complement strand
CCGCGCACCCGCGACGAACCGGTCAACCCGCCGCTGGTGCTGTCCTCGACCTACTTCGGCACGGGACCGCTGGGCGACGGCGACCGCGGCTACGGCCGGTATTCCAACCCCACATGGGACCCCTTTGAAGAGGCGCTGGGGCAGTTGGAGGGCGCGGAACTGCCAGGCCTGCTCTACGCGTCGGGACTCGCCGCCGTGAGTTCAGCCCTGTCCCTGGTGCCCGCCCAGGGCGTGCTCGTGATGCCGTCGCACAGCTATGCGGGATCGGTCACCATGGCCACCGAACTGGCGGCCAAGGGGTTCCTCGAGCTGCGGACGGTGGACATCGCGGACACCGCCGCCGTACTTGCGGCGCTTGCCCCGGCGGGCGGGCGCGCCGCAAGCATGCTCTGGCTGGAGAGCCCCACGAACCCCATGCTCGGCGTCGCGGACATGCGGGCGCTGACCGCCGCGGCGCACGAGGCCGGCGCCATCGTCGTCACGGACAACACCTTTTCCACGCCCTTGGTGCAGCAGCCCCTGAGCCTGGGCTCCGACGTCGTGCTGCATTCGGTGACCAAATACCTCTCCGGCCACTCCGACGTCGTACTCGGTGCCCTGGTGACGTCCGACGCCGGTCTCCGCGCCGCCCTGCTGCACCACCGGACCATCCACGGCGGAATCGCCGGACCATTCGAGGCGTGGCTGGCGCTGCGCGGGCTCCGCACCCTGGCGCTGCGGATCGAGCGTTCGCAGGCGTCGGCCCAAATCCTGGCCGAGCGGCTCGACGGTCATCCGAAGGTCGCCGGCGTCCGCTTCCCAGGGCTGGCCTCGGACCCCGGCCACGCGCGGGCCAAGGAGCAGATGAAGGGTTTCGGTTCCGTCCTGTGCATCGAGGTGGCACCGGTGGGTGGGCAGGGCAGTGGCCTCAGCGGCGCGGACGCCGCGGACCGCATGATTCGCGCCCTGCAGCTTTGGCTCCCTGCGACCTCCCTGGGTGGGGTGGAATCCCTGATCGAACGCCGGCGCCGGCACGCCGCCGAGCCGGAGAGCGTGCCGGACAACCTGGTCCGGATGAGCGTGGGCATTGAGAACGTGGAAGACCTTTGGGCCGATTTGGAGCAGGCATTGGGCACTCTGGACGGCTAGGCTGGGGGAGTGGACGGACGCATACTCATTTACTTTGTCGAATCCGGGGTTTACCTGGTCCTGGCTGTCGTGGCCTTTGTCCTTGAGGCATGGGCGTTTTTCGATTGCCTCCGGCACAAGGCCAACGCGTTCGAGGCCGTATCGAAGCGGACCAAGACCTTCTGGCTGGCCCTGACCGGCGGCGCGTTCGCCGTGGGGCTGTTCTCCCTGCTCTCGCAGCTGGGCAGCGGTGGCGGCGCCAGTTCGCTTGGCATTTTCGGCCTTGCGGCGGTGACGGCCGCGTCCGTGTACCTCGCCGACGTCCGCCCCGCCGTCAAGGACGCCGGCCGCGGCCGCGGCAGCAACATGGGCCCCTACGGCCCCTGGTGATCCCCACCGGCACCCTAAGCTCGCAAGCTCGCTCAGGGAACCCTGCCGGCGTGGGCCCCCCACCGGCACCCTAAGCTCGCAAGCTCGCTCAGGGAACCCTGCCGGCGTGGGCCCACCACCGGCACCTAAGCTCCCGGGGCCACGGCTTCCCAGCCGACCGTCACTTCGCCCAGCCGCCAGCGGGACGGGCCGTCCTCGATCGGCCAACCGGCGTCGAGCAGTGCGCGGCACATCGCCCCGAAGCGCTGCCGGTTTCCGAAGGCCGCCAGCGGCGCCGCTTCCAGCCAGGCTTGGTCCATCGCCTGCAGGTAGGCGTGGATCTTCTCGCCGGGCACGTTGCGGTGGATCAGGGCCTTCGGGAGCCTTTCGGCAACGTCGGAGGGCAGCACGAAGGCACCGAACCGCATGGACAGGCTCAGGCTCAGCGGCCGCTCGACGTCCAGCGCCACCCAGGCGGCGCGCCGTCCGATCTCATCGCACGTGCCGTCGATGAACAGCCCGCCCGGGGCCAGCCGGTCCTGCACCAGCCGCCAGATGCCCGCCACGTCGGCCTCCTCGTACTGCCGCAGCACGTTGAAGGCGCGGACCAGCACGGGCTTTCCGGTCATGGGCAGTTCGAAGCCGCCCAACTGGAACCTTAGGCCGGGCCGTTCAAGGGCTTGGGCCTGCCGGACGCGCTCCGGTTCGATTTCGATCCCCACCATTTGTACGTCCCCGCGGACGGCGGCGAGGCGTTCGAAGAGTTCGACGGCGGTGGCCGGTGAGGCGCCGTACCCAAGGTCGACGGCGAGAGGATGGGCCGCGGCCCGCAGCCGCCATGCCTGGGGCCCCGTCAGCCAGCGGTCCACGCGGCGCATCCGGTTGGGGTTCGTGGTTCCGCGGGTCACGTTACCCACGGGCCTGCCGCCGCGCGCGCTGCCCCTCGTTCCGCCCTTGTTCCGGGGGGCCAGCACCCGTTCAGCCTTCTGCACCACCGCCCAAGCCTATCCTCCAACGCGGGGTCACCTCACTTCCGTGGTGGCCGCTGGATGGACCGGCAGCGACCCCGCGTTGCCCTGAAGCGGGCGGTGAAGCAGAAGGTGAGGCACGCTCTGAAACGCGCGCTGTGTAACGCTCGGCACCGCCGCCAACCGCTCGGCTAGGATGAAAACCATGACTTACAAGCTGATTCTGCTGCGCCACGGCCACAGCGACTGGAATGCCAAGAACCTGTTCACCGGCTGGGTGGACGTTGACCTCAATGACCAGGGCCGTGCCGAGGCGGTGCGCGGCGGCGAGCTGCTCGTGGAGAACAACATCCTCCCCGACATCCTCTACACCTCGCGGTTGAAGCGGGCCATCAACACGGCAAACATGGCCCTGGAAAAAGCCGACCGCGGCTGGATCGACGTCAAGCGCGACTGGCGGCTCAACGAGCGCCACTACGGCGCGCTGCAGGGCAAGGACAAGGCCCAGACCCTCGCCGAATTCGGCGAGGAGCAGTTCATGCTGTGGCGCCGGTCCTACGACACCCCGCCGCCGCCCCTGGCTGACGATTCCGAGTTCTCCCAGGTGGGGGACCCGCGCTACGCGGACCTCGGCGACGCCATCCCGCGCACCGAATGCCTCAAGGATGTCCTGGTCCGGCTCATGCCGTACTGGGAATCAGACATCAAGGAAGACCTCAGGGCCGGTAAGACCGTCCTGGTCACCGCCCACGGCAACTCGCTCCGTGCACTCGTCAAGCACCTTGACGGGATCAGCGACGAGGACATCGCCAGCCTGAACATCCCCACCGGCATCCCGCTGGTCTACGAACTGGATGAGGACTTCAAGCCGCTGAACCCGGGCGGCACCTACCTCGATCCCGAGGCCGCCGCCGAGGCCATCAAGGCCGTCGCTAACCAGGGCAAGAAGTAACCGGTCCCCGCCCGGCCAGGCACTAAGCAAGGCACAGAGCACAAACGACGGCGTCCGGCCACCCCCAAGGTGACCGGACGCCGTCGTTCGTATCAGCGCGGTGCTATCAGCGCCGTTGTAACTGCTGCTGAATCAGCCGCAGTTGGCCGGAGTCAGTTGTGCTCGATCGTGCTCGGCTGCCACGCGCCCGTCACCAGGTACGTGACCTTCTGGGCCACGGAGACGCCGTGATCCGCGAACCGCTCGAAGTAGCGGCTGGCCAGGGCAACGTCCACCGTGGTGGCCGGCGTCTCCTGCCAGTCGCTGCGGGCGATCGCCTGGAAAACGCTCAGGTGAAGGTCGTTGACGGCGCCGTTGGCCTTCATGATCTCCCGGGCCACGCCGAGGTCGCGGGTTGCCAGCAGCTCCGTGAGCTTCTGGGCGATCAGCAGGTCCTGTTCCGCGAAAGCCTTGAAGGTCTCCCGCAGCTGGTCCGGGACCACTGACGCCGGATAGCGCAGACGCGCCAGCTGGGCCAGGTGGCGGGCGAGGTCGCCCATGCGTTCGAGCGAGGCGCTCATCCGGAGCGAACCAACCAGCATGCGCAGATCGCTCGCCACCGGGCCCTGGAGGGCGAGGATGTCGATGGCCCGCTCGTCGAGGCTGTTCTGCAGGAAGTCGATGCGGGCATCGGCGGCAATCACGTCCTCGGCGAGGTCGATATCGGCGCCCTGGAAAGCTGTCGTGGCCTTGTCGATGGCCTCTGTGACCAGCGCTGAGATCTCGACGAGCTGTTCCCTTACCTGGGCGAGCTCCTCCTGAAAAACCTTACGCACGTGTGCGTCCTTTCCTCGGAAATATTGCCTGCAATCGAAGTGGCGGGCCTATTTCGGTTCACCTACCGGCGCTCCAACTGTCAACTCTTTCAGTGTCCGGTGAACTGTTACGCCCCAATAGGTGAACGTTAGCTGAACCGCTGCCCGAATCGCAGGAGATTTCGGTTTCGGTCACGTGGCAGAGCATAAGCTGGAGCCGTGGATCCAATGCTCATCGGCGTGATCGCCGGCCTGATCGGCCTCTCGTTTGGCATGTTCGGCGTACTCGCGTTCCGGGTCAGTGAGCAGCAGCGGCATATTGTCGACGTCGACGTCGATGACCCTTCGCTGCCCGAGGGGGCCGCGGAAGTGCTCGCCGTCCTCGGCCGCGCGTTCGTGGTGGTGGATGCGATCGACGGCGTGGTCCGCGCCAGCCCCGCCGCCTACGCCTACGGCCTGGTCCGCGGGCACACGGTGGTGCACCAGCAGCTGCTGGAACTGACGGCCAAGGTGCGGCGGGACGGCGTCATCCTCGAACAGCAGCTGGAACTGCCGCGCGGCCCGCTCGGCCAGGGCACGATAGTTGTCCAGGTCCGGGCCGCCGTCATCACGGAGGAATATGTTCTCCTGCTGGCCGATGACCGGACTGAATTCACCCGCACCGAGGAAGTCCGCAACGACTTCGTCGCGAACGTCTCCCACGAACTGAAGACACCGGTCGGGGCGATCTCGCTCCTGGCTGAGGCACTCGAGTCGTCCGCTGACGACCCCGAGGCGGTGAAGCGGTTCGCCAAGCGCATGCACAAGGAGTCGACACGGCTTGCGGCGCTTGTCCAGGACATCATTGAACTCTCCCGGCTCCAGGGCGCCAACGTCGCGCAGCAGGGCCGCCCGGTTGACATCAACCTTGTGGTCAGCGAGGCCGTGGACCGCTCCGTGCTGCCGGCCGAGAGCAAGAACATCCAGCTGGTGGTCGGCGGGCACGCCGATGCCCTGGTCTACGGCGACCAGGACCTTCTCGTGACCGCCCTGCGCAACCTGATCGATAACGCCATCCGCTACTCGCCGGAGAACACCAAGGTGGGCGTGGGCATCCGGGCCAAGGACGGTCTCGTGGCGGTCTCGGTGACGGACCAGGGCGATGGGCTCAGCGCCGAGGACCAGGAGCGCGTCTTTGAGCGCTTCTACCGCGTGGATGCTGCCCGCTCGCGGCAGACCGGCGGCACCGGGCTTGGCCTGAGCATCGTCAAGCACGTCATTTCCAACCACGGCGGCGAGGTGACCCTGTGGTCCCGGCTCGGCCAGGGTTCCACGTTCACCATTCGACTTCCCGAGATAGAAGGGCAGGACGACGGCGACGTCCCCGAGGCGGGCAAGCCCGCTGCCCAAACTTCCAGTCGGGACCCCAGACCGCAACGACGTGACGCCGCAGGCGTCCATGAGCAAGGAGCTACCGCTTGAGCAGGATTCTGATTGTCGAGGACGAGGAGTCCTTCAGCGACCCCCTGTCCTACCTGTTGGGTAAAGAAGGCTTCGAAGTGGAGGTGGTGGACAACGGACTGGACGCCATCACCGAATTCGACCGCAACGGCGCCGACCTCGTGCTCCTGGACCTGCAGCTGCCTGGCCAGTCCGGCACGGAGGTCTGCCGCCAACTCCGGCAGCGCTCCGGGGTGCCCGTGATCATGCTGACGGCCAAGGACTCGGAAATCGACAAGGTGGTGGGGCTCGAACTGGGTGCCGACGACTATGTCACCAAGCCCTACTCCTCGCGGGAACTCGTGGCCCGGGTCCGGGCCGTCCTGCGGCGCCAGAGCGAGCCGGAGGAACTTGTCTCCACCACGGTGCAGGCCGGTCCTGTTCGGATGGACATTGAACGCCACGTGGTCAGCGTCGGGGGCGAGCAGGTCGCGTTGCCGCTCAAGGAGTTCGAGCTGCTGGAGATGCTGCTGCGGAACTCCGGCCGGGTCCTGACCCGCGGGCAGCTGATCGACAGGGTCTGGGGCTCCGACTACGTGGGGGACACCAAGACCCTCGACGTCCACGTCAAGCGGCTGCGCAGCAAGATCGAGCCGGATGCGTCCGCGCCGCGGTACCTGATCACGGTCCGGGGGCTGGGCTACAAGTTCGAGCCCTAAAGGTCGGAAGAGGCGGCCCGGCGGCCGCTGCTGCCCTGCCGCCGGGCGGCCGGGCCGCTGGAGGTCCGGCGCAGTTGAACATCGGGGGACACACAAAAGGAGGGGCACCTGCAGGTGCCCCTCCTTTTGCAGTAGGTCCAGCCGTTGAAGCTAGTGGCCGGCCGTGCTGCTCGGCGTCGGTGTGGCCGTGTCGGTCGGCGTAGCCGTCTCCGTCGACGTGGCCGTGCCGGACTCGGTGGGCGCCGGCGTCGGCAGGTACGACTTGTAGTCGACGATCGTGCCGTCCATGACCGGAACCGTGAACTTGGCTTCCTTGTTGGTGCCGTTCTCGGAGATGGTGACCTCGAGGACGGCGCCCGGCTTGGCGCCGGCCGGGGTCAGGATCGCGGCGTCGGTGGAGTCGTTGAGCATGGTGTAGGAGTTCTTCTTGACCGGAACCTGGGTCTGCGAGCCCTCCGCACCCTTGATGGTCAGCACCACGTCGTTGGAGGAGGTGTTGTACACGGCGCCGATCACACGGCCCGGCTTGTCCTCGCCATCGGAGACGATGATGAAGTTGCGCAGCTGCAGCGCACCGAGATCCGTCCGGGTTCCGTCCGAGGCCGCGTACTGCTCCGTGGTCTGCTGGGCGTTGATGTAGCCGCAGCCGGTCAGGGACAACAGGCCGATGCCAAGTGCAGCCGTTGCCATTGCCAGCTTGCCGCGCTGGCCCCGGTTCATCGCAGTGAAACGCACGTCACGCACTCCTTGAGAGTCTTGAAACATTATTCAGCCATAGCCTAGCCGCAATCGGCCGCAAACAAGGATTCGGCGACTACACACAAGCGCGGCCAAGTGTGCTCCTCCGGCGACGGGACCCGGCTCGGCGGGGGACGGAAACCTCTTGGCAGTTAGGGCTGCAGGCACTATTATCCGCATTCGTCAAGGGGTTTGAGGGGGCGGATTGCGGCCATTTTCCCCGGATTCATGCGGTTCCAGGCACGTTTTGATGCCAGTTGTATGCCTTAATCGTGATAAACTGGTCTGCGGGAAAGGGGAATGTCCACATGGTTTTTGAGGTCGGCGAGACAGTAGTTTACCCTCACCACGGTGCAGCCAAAATTGAAGAAATCAAGATGCGCACCGTCAAGGGCGAAGAGAAGATGTATCTCAAGCTCAAGGTGGCTCAGGGTGATCTGACCATTGAAGTTCCAGCAGAAAACGTTGACCTGGTAGGGGTTCGGGACGTAGTGGGCAAGGAAGGCCTGGAGCACGTGTTCGACGTGCTGCGGGCCGAGTTCACTGAAGAACCCACCAACTGGTCGCGTCGCTACAAGGCAAACCTGGAAAAGCTTGCTTCCGGTGACGTCATCAAGGTAGCCGAGGTCGTCCGTGACCTCTGGCGCCGTGATCACGACCGGGGTCTCTCCGCGGGAGAGAAGCGCATGCTGGCCAAGGCCCGTCAGATCCTGATTTCGGAACTGGCACTGGCTGAGAAGACTGATGAAGAGAAGGCTGCAAGCGTTCTCGACGAGGTCCTGGCTTCCTAGCACAGGGCCGGCCCAGCAGGGCCGGCGAAGATAAGAATCGAACCCCGGTGGCGTCAGCCGCCGGGGCTTCTTTTTGCCCTTTTTCAGCGGCCGCCCTCTCCGTTGCGCTATCAGTTGAGGTCCCTTTGAGCGCTCCAGGGCAGCCACAACCAGGGCAACGGGATGGTCCGAGGCGCGGGGACGTAGTCTTGTGCCCATGGATACTGCACCGACGAATACGTCGCAGGCGAATACGTCACAGCCCGGTCCCGCCACAGCGGTCATAGTTGTAGCCGCCGGCTCCGGCCAGCGCCTGGGCTACGGCATGCCGAAAGCAAAAGTGCCTCTGGGCGGGGACACCATCCTCACCCACGCACTGCGCGGTGTGGCGGCTGCCGGGATCGCACAGCAGATCTGCATTGCGCTCCCCCCGGGCGACACTGAGTTGCGGGCGCTGTGCGAGGCCTTCACACAGGAGCTTGCGGCCGGACACTCCGGCGCGGCGTCGGGCCCCGGCGTCCGGGCTCCCGTCGTGACGGTCGTCGACGGCGGTGCGGACCGCGCCGATTCAGTCCGCGCAGCGATGGCGGCCCTCCTGCCGAATATCGAATCGGTGCTGGTCCACGACGCCGCCCGGGCGCTGACGCCTGAAGCCGTCTTTCACCGCGTGGCAGCGGCGCTCGGCGCCGGTGCCTCGGCCGTCATCCCGGTGATACCGGTCGTCGACACCGTCAAGACCGTGGAACCGACCACCGGCGACGGCGCCGCGGTGGCCCCCGAGCTGGTCACCGGGACGGCGCCCCGGGAGTCGCTCCGCGCCGTGCAGACACCGCAGGGATTCGCCCTGAGCACCCTGAAACGCGCCCACGAGGCCGCCTCCGGGTTCGACGCCGGCCAGGCCGCCCTCGTCACGGACGACGCGATGCTTGTAGAGCTCATCGGGGTCCCGGTCCACGCGGTACGCGGCGCCAGCCAGTCCCTGAAGATCACCACGCCCCTGGACCTGATCCTGGCCGAAGGCCTTCTCGAGGGACCCCTGGGCTTGCGCTGGGTGGAAGGATGAGCATGTCCACCAACCCGCCAGTCGTTCCCCCGGTCATTCCCCGGACCGGGATCGGCATCGATGTCCATGCCTTCGCCGCCGAGGACGAGCCGCAGCCGCTGTGGCTCGGCGGCCTCTTCTGGGAGGGAGAGCGGGGTCTGTCCGGCCACTCAGACGGCGACCCCGTGGCCCATGCCGCCGCCGACGCACTTTTCTCGGCCTGCGGGATCGGGGATCTGGGCACGCACTTCGGTACGGACCGGCCCGAATATGCCGGAGCATCCGGCGTGACCTTGCTGGCCGAGGCCGCCCGGATTGTTCGCGCCCACGGATTCGAAATCGGCAACATCGCCGTTCAGTTCGTGGCGAACCGGCCAAAGTTCGGCCCGCGGCGGGAGGAATCCCAGCAGGTCCTCAGCGCCGCTGCCGCGGCGCCGGTGAGCGTCACGGCCACCACGAGCGACGGGCTCGGGTTCACGGGCCGCGGCGAGGGGATCTCGGCCGTGGCAACAGCGCTCGTGTATCCGGCAGGCTAATCACCGCAGGTTAAGCACCGCAGGTTGGGCGCCGCTGGTTAAGCACGGGAGAGCGGGGTCTGTCCGGCCACTCAGACGGCGACCCCGTGGCCCATGCCGCCGCCGACGCACTTTTCTCGGCCTGCGGGATCGGGGATCTGGGCACGCACTTCGGTACGGACCGGCCCGAATATGCCGGAGCATCCGGCGTGACCTTGCTGGCCGAGGCCGCCCGGATTGTTCGCGCCCACGGATTCGAAATCGGCAACATCGCCGTTCAGTTCGTGGCGAACCGGCCAAAGTTCGGCCCGCGGCGGGAGGAATCCCAGCAGGTCCTCAGCGCCGCTGCCGCGGCGCCGGTGAGCGTCACGGCCACCACGAGCGACGGGCTCGGGTTCACGGGCCGCGGCGAGGGGATCTCGGCCGTGGCAACAGCGCTCGTGTATCCGGCAGGCTAATCACCGCA
>NZ_KI914917.1:8419-18335 GCF_000520575.1 Arthrobacter sp. I3 | reverse complement strand
CGCCGCTGGTTAAGCACCGCGGGCCCCGGTCCCCTACGCTTGAGGGAAGACCCAAGCGAGACACCCGTTCCGAACTGCCAGGAGACCTGCCGTGAAGAAGCTGCTGACCGCCGTCGTACTCGTGGCAGGGACCATGCTGAGCGGCTGTGCCGCCTCCACGACAACGCCCCAAACGCCCAGCGCCACTCCGAAACTCAGTGTCGAGGAGAGCTGTAAGTTCCTCAACACCGACACCTTCGTGCCCTCCGGGAGCGCGAAGGAGCAGGCAGGGCAGATTGGCCAGCACTACCAGGAGGTTGCGGACAAGGTAGCGCCGGAGGTGGGCGCCCCGATCCATCAGATGGCCGAGATCATGAAGCAGGTTGCGGCGAGCCCAACGGGAACCAAGACGGACCAACAGACGGCCCAGCTCACGGAGCAGATCAACAAGATCGGCCAATACTGCAAGTAGGTCACCGCACCGGCGGTCCCCGGCGGCCTGCCTGCCGGTCTGCGCCGTGCCGGCAAAGCCGCGGGTCGGGCCCCGGAGCGCCATCGGCTAATCTGGAGCGGTGACCCTGCGCTTTTACGACACTGCATCCGCCGAAGTCCGCGACTTCGTCCCCCTGGTACCTGGCAAGGTGAGCCTGTACTACTGCGGAGCCACCGTCCAGGGCATGCCACACGTCGGCCACATCCGCTCGGCCATCGCGTTCGACCAGCTGACCCGCTGGTTGCAGTACCGCGGTTTCCGGGTGACGGCAGTCCGCAACGTCACCGACATCGACGACAAGATCCTTGCCAAGTCGGCCGCCTCGTTCGGCGCCGAGTTTGAGGACGAGCCCGGGGCTCTCCGCAACGAGGAATGGTGGGCCCTGGCCTACCGCTACGAGCAGGAATTCCTCAAGGCCTATGACACCCTGGGCGTCTCCCGCCCCACCTATGAGCCCCGCGCTACCGGCCACATCCCGGAAATGCACGCCCTCATCCAGCAGCTGATCGACCGAGGCCACGCCTACCCGGCCCTGGACGACTCCGGCGACGTCTACTTCGACGTGCGTTCCTGGTCCAAGTACGGCTCGCTGACGCGGCAGAAACTCGACGACATGCAGGGCGCCCCGGACGCGGACCCCCGCGGCAAGAAGGACCCCCGCGACTTCGCGCTGTGGAAGGGCTACAAGGACGGGGAGCCGACGACGGCGAGCTGGGCTTCGCCGTGGGGCGCCGGCCGCCCGGGCTGGCACCTCGAATGCTCCGCGATGGTCACCAAATACCTTGGCACCGAGTTCGACATCCACGGCGGCGGCCTGGACCTGCGCTTCCCGCACCATGAAAACGAAATGGCGCAGTCACAGGCGGCAGGCCACGGCTTCGCCAACTTCTGGATGCACAACGGGATGGTCACTTACGCCGGCGAGAAAATGTCCAAGTCCATCGGCAACACCGTGAGCCCGACGGAGATGCTCGAGATCGCCCCGCCGCGCGTTGTCCGGTACTACCTCGGGCAGGCGCAGTACCGTTCGGTCCTGGACTACCAGCCGACGTCCCTGCAGGAGGCGGCTGCCGCCGTCGAGCGGATCGACGGCTTCCTCAGCCGCGCAAGCAGGGTCTTGCCCGACCCGGGATCGGATGCGTCCGCTGGTTCTGTTCCGGAAGCTTTTGGGGTGGCCATGGACGATGACCTCAACGTCCCGCAGGCACTGGCAGTGCTCCACGAGACCGTCCGGGCCGGCAACACGGCTCTCACCGACGGCGACCTCGACGCCGCGGGTCTGGCGCTGGCCACCGTCACCGCCATGCTGGACGTCCTCGGCCTCAACGCCACCGCAACGCCGGCGGCCGACGACCAAGCCAACACCGCCCTTGGCGTCCTGGTCGAGGCTCAGCTGGAGGCGCGCGCCCACGCCCGGGCCGCCAAGGACTGGGAAGCGTCCGACGCCATCCGGGACACGCTGGCGGTTGCCGGCGTCGTCGTCGAGGACGGCCCGGACGGGGCGAGCTGGAGCCTCAAGCGCGGCTAAACCCCGTTGCCGGCGGCCGGTGAAGTGGGCCGCCGTCGTCCCTTCCGGGCCACCCCGAAATCGTGGATTTTACTCGAGTCAGTAGACTGGAAGTCAGACTTGTCAACGAATCGCGTATTTAAAGGGTGAAACTCATGGCCAACAACGGTCGCCGCTCGGTCAAATTGAAGAAGGGCCCCTCCGTCGGAACCGGCGGTCACGGCCGCAAGGCTCTGGAGGGCAAGGGCCCCACGCCGAAGGCGGAGGACCGCCCCTACCACAAGGCGTTCAAGAACAAGCAGCTCGCCGAACGCTCCGAGGCCAAGCGCGCCAGCGGAAGCCGCACTACCAGCGCCGCCGCCCGCACCGGCCGCTCCGGTCCCAAGGGGCGCGCCACCGAAGAGGTCGTCACCGGGCGCAACTCGGTGGTCGAAGCCCTGCGCGCCGGCATCCCGGCCAAGGCCCTGCACGTCGCCGTCCGCATCGAAATGGACGACCGCGTCAAGGAATCCCTGAAGCTGGCCGCCGAACGCGGCATCCCGCTGATGGAAACCGGCAAGCCCGAGCTCGACCGGATGACCGACGACGCCATCCACCAGGGCCTCGTGCTGCAGATCCCGCCGTACGAATACCAGGACGCGTACGAGCTCGCCGAAGAAACCCTCGAGGCCTGGAAGAAGGGCCACGTAGCCAACGCCCCGCTCTTCGTCGCGCTCGACGGCATCACCGATCCCCGAAACCTCGGCGCGATCATCCGCTCCGTCTCGGCATTCAGCGGCCATGGCGTCGTCGTCCCGGAGCGCCGCTCCGTGGGCGTCACCGCCTCGGCATGGAAGACCAGCGCCGGTGCGGCCGTCCGCGTCCCCGTCGCCCGCGCGGCCAACCTGAACAACACGCTCAAGGCGTTCAAGAACATGGGGATCTACGTCCTGGGGCTCGACGGCGACGGCGACGTCTCGCTGCCCGAGCTCACCCTGGCCACCGAACCGGTATGCATCGTCGTCGGGTCCGAGGGCAAGGGCCTGAGCCGCCTGGTCCGCGAAAACTGCGACCAGATCGTCTCCATCCCGATCGACTCCGCCATGGAATCCCTCAACGCCTCCATGGCCGTCGGCATCTCCCTCTACGAAATCTCCCGCCAGCGCGCCGCAAAGTAGTCCTCGAGCGGCCGCTGGCGGCCTTACTCGGTTCCGGTCGGCGATGCGCTCCTTAGCAAAACTCCGGTCCCGTCTCCGACGCTCCCTCACCTTTGGTCGTAAAACGTCAAACGCTCCCTCACCTTTCGCGGTAAACGGCTAAGCGCTCCCTCACTTCTTGTGGGGGAGCGCTTCGGTTTAACGTGCGAAACGTGGTGGAGCGTTTCCGTTAGACCTGCCAAAAGTGAGGGAGGGTTTTTGGCTGAACCCGCCCGGCGGTTGGTGACCGCGGGACGTAACCATTGCGAACTTGGCCGATAGTGACTTAGAACTTGTGGCGGTTGGCCAGGACCGGGAGTTTGGTGCGGGCTTCCTGGACCGCGGCGGTGTCGAGGTCGGCGAAGAGAAGGCCGGGGGCGCCGTCGAGCTCTTCGAGGACATCGCCCATGGGGGAGACCACCACGGAGTGCCCGACGCCGGTGGGGGCGGAGCCCTTGACCGGGTGACCCACGCTGGCGGGGTCGCCCTGGCCGCAGGCGAGGATCAGGGTGGTGGAGTCCAGGGCGCGGGCGCGGGCCAGGAGCTTCCACTGCTCGGCCTTGCCGGGGCCTGAACCCCAGGAGGCGCACACAATGTTGACGTCGGCGCCGAGGTCCGCGTTTTCCGTGAACAGGTCCGGGAAACGGACGTCGTAGCACGTGGCGAGGCCGAACGTCACGCCGTCGAGCTCGAAGGTGACGGGGGCCGTGCCGGCGTCAACCGTGTCCGACTCGGCGAAACCGAAAGCATCGAACAGGTGGATCTTGTCGTAGCTGGCCTCGAGGCCGCGGCCGGTGACCAGCAGGGTGTTGCGCACCTTGGCGCCGTCTCCGGCGGTGCCGGGAGTGAACATGCCGGCGACGATCACCAGGCCGAGCTCTGCGGCGAGGTCACGGACGCGGGATGCCCACGGGCCGTCCAGCGGCTCTGCGATATCCAGGAGCGAATTGCCGAAGGCCCGCATGGTGGCTTCCGGGAATACCACGAGGTCCGCGCCGCCGGCCTTGGCCTGGCGCGCGTAGGCGTCCACGAGGTCCAGGTTTGCGGCCACGTCACGGCCGGTAATGATTTGGGCTAGTGCAACGCGCACAATTACCTCCAACTCGGCGCTCCATTACAGTATGCAGTGCGGCGGTCCGTACACTGCAAAACGTCATGAAAACGAAAACGGGGGCCATTTGTCTGGCCCGGCTAAGCTTTAAGCAATGGTTATGTCTTACATAGATACCGCTTCCACCGTAGACGCTTCGCGGGCGTTTCCGCTGGGGATCAGCGTTCCACATACCGGGTCGCCGGCAGTGGACGATCCCCGGGGCGCGTTCGCCAACGTGGCCGTCTACGCGCCCGGCGTAACCACGCTGGAGATCGAATACCAGGCGCCCGGGGGAACCTGGCAGGTGAAGACCCTGCCCAACGTCACCGACGGCGTCCACCACGGAATTGTTGAGGGCATTCCCGCCGGCTCGCGCTATGGCTTCCGGTCCTCCCCGGAACACGAGGCCCTCCCGCTGTCCATGCCCGCCACGGATTTCGATGCCGCCGGCGAGCAGCCGCTGCTGATGGACCCCTACGGCCGGGCCGTCGACGAACGCGAGGGGCTGATCACCAGCGTCCGGGTCGCTAACGACTTTGACTGGGGTCTGGACCGCAGCCCGCGGGTCCCGTGGCGCAACACGATCGTTTACGAGGCCCACGTCCGGGGGCAGACGAAGCTGCACCCGGATATTCCGGAGGACCTGCAGGGGACGTATGCCGGGATGGCCCACCCGGCCATGATCGAGCACCTGATCTCGCTGGGCGTCACGGCGGTCCAGCTCCTGCCCGTGCATTTCCACGTGGACGAGCCGCACCTGCAGCAGCTCGGGCTGACGAACTACTGGGGCTACAACACGGCCGCGTTCTTCGCCCCGCATCCCGGCTACGCCACGGAGGCCGCCCAGGCCGCCGGCGCCCACGCGGTCCAGGACGAGTTCAAGGGCATGGTCAAGCTGCTGCATGCCGCCGGACTCGAAGTCATCCTCGATGTCGTCTACAACCACACCGCCGAGGGCGGCACGGACGGCCCCACCCTGAGCTTCCGTGGCCTGGGCGAAATGCAGTACTACCGCAACGACGGCCACGGCAGGTACGTGGACACCACGGGCTGCGGCAACAGCCTGAACTTCGGCGAACCGCGCGTCGTGCAGCTGGTGCTGGATTCCCTGCGCTACTGGGTGAGCGAGTTCCACATCGACGGGTTCCGCTTCGACCTCGCCGTCACGCTGTGCCGCAACAGCGCCAACGAATTCGATCCGCGGCACCCCTTCCTCGTCGCAGTGGGAGCCGATCCGGTCCTGTCCGGCGTCAAGCTGATTTCCGAACCTTGGGACGTGGGCTACGGCGGCTGGCAGACCGGCCGGTTTCCCGCCGGGTGGGTGGACTGGAACGATCATTTCCGCGACGCCGTCCGCAGCTTCTGGCTCGCCGACCGCGCCGCGATCGACGGCGGTGGCAGCGGCGGCCCGGTGGCCCGCCTCGCGGACGCCCTCTCTGGTTCCGCCCGGCTGTTCGAGTCCTCGGGCCGGTCCCGGCTTGCCTCGCTGAACCTGATCACGGCCCACGATGGCTTCACCCTGGCCGACCTGACGGCCTACGACCGCAAGCACAACGAGGCCAACGGCGAGCAGAACCGGGACGGCCACGGCGATAACCGCAGCTACAACCACGGTTTCGAGGGCCCCACTGAAGACGGCGACATCCTCGCCCGGCGCGCCCAAAGCAGGCGGAACCTGATGGCCTGCCTGATGATTTCCCAGGGCGTACCCATGATCACTGCCGGGGACGAGATCTGCCGGACCCAGCAGGGGAACAACAACGCCTACTGCCAGGACAATGCACTGACCTGGATCGACTGGACCAGCACCACGGAATCCCATGCGATGCTGCGCACCACCAAGCGCGTCATCCGGCTGCGCAAGGAGTTTCTGGCCAGCCAGCCGCATGATTACCCGGCGCGTGACAACCAGTCCTACTTCCACTGGTTCGATGTGGACGGCCAGCCCATGTCCGCCGACACGTGGCATGACCCCGGCCACCGGGTGATCCAGCTCCTGCTCGGGTCCGACGACGGGCACGTCGACGGTCTCGTGGTGGTCAACGGCGGCGCCGACGACGTCAAGGTCACCTTGCCTCGGCTGAGCAATGAGGACGGCACCGGGCACCGGCTCTTCGAACTCCGCGTGACGACGTCCGAACTCCATGACCGGCGTCAGGGCGCCCGCGTCGCCTCCGGTGAGCGCGACCTCGTCCAGGCCAACACGATCAATATCTACCGCACCTAAATAATTCGAGATTAAGGACCCCATGAAGATTTACTCGGCAGAGACCTGGACCATCGAAGAACTCACGGCGCAAATCGGCGACGCCGGCCGGCGCGCCCTGGTGGTCCACGCCGCGGACACCAAGCAGGCGGTCCTGGACACGTTCGGCGAGCTCCTGGACGTCCCGGAGGACTACGGCACGGACCTGGATGCCCTGCACGATTCGCTGCACGACGTCGCGGATGCCGTGACGGACGACGGCGAGGCCCCCGTCACGTTCATCTGGCAGGTGCCCGCCGCGCTCCGCGCGGACCGCTCCTTCGGCGTCATCTGCGAAACGCTGCAGGACGCCGAAGGCTACGCCGGCAAGAGCCTGGACGTCATCGCCGTCTGCCTCTGAAGAGAGCTAGCAAGCCACGCGGTGACGGTCAGGCCGCGGTGACGGTCAGGCGTTGACGATCAGGCCCAGCTCCGCTTTTGAGGCCAGGGCATCGTTCTTGGGGAGCACACGCACGGTGTAGCCGAAGGACCCCGAACGGTCGATCACCAGCGTGCCGCTGAAGAGGTGCCGGCCCTTGCCGAGGTCTTCGGCGGCCTTGAGCTCCGCGACCGTGATGTCCGTCAGCTCGTCGGTGTCCTCGGCCCGGCCGTAGGCCACCTCAACATAGACGTCGTCCGGTGAAAGCTCACGCAGCGCCACGTACGCATTTACCTGCAGCAGATCTCCGATCTGCGGGTCCTCGGAGACCCCCACCGAGTCGACGTGTTCGACTTGGATGTGCGGCCATGCGGCCCGGACCCGTGAGCTCCATGCCGCCAGGGCCTTGGCCTGGGCGTAGTTGTCCGCCACAGCGTGGCGCCCTGCGATCGCGGCGGGCCGGTACAGGACGTTGACGTAGTCCCGGAGCATCCGTTCCGCGGAAACCGCCGGGCCCAGGTGGGACATGGTGTGCTTGATCATTGAAACCCAGTGCGTAGGAACGGCCTGCGGGCCGGGCTGGGACGGTCCGGCAGCGCCCGCGGCGTCGGACACGGTCAGCCCGTAGAACCGCGGCGCCACCTGCGTTTCGAGCAGCTCGTACAGTGCCGCCGCCTCGATGTCGTCGCGTTCCTCCGGGGAGGCGTCGTTGTTGGCGGTCGGGATCGCCCAGCCGTTCTCGCCGTCGTACATCTCATCCCACCAGCCGTCCATGACCGAGAGGTTCAGCGAACCGTTCAGGGCAGCCTTCATGCCGGAGGTCCCGCAGGCCTCCAGGGGGCGCAGCGGGTTGTTCAGCCACACATCGCAGCCGGGGAACAGGGTCCGGGCCATGGCGATGTCGTAGTTGGGCAGGAACGCGATCCGGTGCCGCACGGCGGGGTCGTCGGTGAACCGGACGAGGTCCTGGATCATCTTCTTGCCGGCGTCGTCCGCCGGGTGGGACTTCCCGGCGATGACCAGCTGGATGGGGTGCGTCTTGTGCAGCAGCAGCGCCTTGAGCCGTTCCGGGTCGCGCAGCATCAGGGTCAGCCGCTTGTAGGTCGGCACGCGGCGGGCAAAGCCGATGGTCAGGACGTCCGGATCCAGGACGGAGTCCGTCCACGCCAGCTCGGCGTCGGCCGCGCCGCGCTTCTTCCACGCGGCCCGGAGCCGGCGCCGGACATCCTCCACCAAGGACACCCGCATCTCGCGCCGCAACGCCCAGAGGTCCTCGTCGGTGACGTTGTAGGCCAGGTCCCACCGGCCCTGCGCCTCAGCCTCGGCACCGAACTGGTCCCGCGCCAGCGCGGCGATGCGGGGGTCCACCCAGGTGGGGACGTGCACGCCGTTGGTGACGGAGGTGATGGGGATTTCGGAGTGGTCGAAGCCCGGCCAGAGGGCGGAGAACATCCCGCGCGAGACCACGCCGTGCAGTTTGGCCACACCGTTGGCCCGCTGGGCCAGCCGCAGCCCCATCACGGCCATGTTGAACACGAACGGGTTGCCGTCGGCGAAGTCCTCGCGGCCCAGGTCCAGGATTTTGGCCACCGGCACGTCCGGGGCGAGGCCGGCTTCGAAGAAGTGCTGAATCTGGGAGATTTCGAAGCGGTCGATCCCCGCCGGCACCGGCGTGTGGGTGGTGAACACCGTGGACGCGCGCCCGGCGGCCAGGGCCTCCTCCCAGCTCAGCGGCGCCGCGCCGGACATCAATTCCTGGATCCGCTCGACGCCGAGGAACCCGGCGTGGCCCTCGTTGGTGTGGAAGACCTCCGGCGCGGGGACGCCCGTGAGCCGCTGGAACTCCCGCAGCGCCTTGACCCCGCCCATGCCCAGCAGGAGCTCCTGCTGCAGCCGGTGGTCTCCGCCGCCGCCGTACAGGCGGTCGGTGATGCCGCGGGCGGCCTCGTCGTTGCCCGGAACGTTGGAATCCAGCAGCAGCAGCGGCACACGTCCGACGTCGGCCCGCCACACGTGCGCCAGCAGGCGCCGTCCCTGGGGAAGCGGCAGGGAGATCTGGACCGGTTTGCCGTTGCCGTCCGGGGAGGCCTCGCGCAGGAGCGTCAGGGGCAGCCCGTCGGGGTCGAGGACCGGGTACGTTTCCTGCTGCCAGGCGTCCCGGGAGAGTGACTGCTTAAAGTAGCCGGCCTGGTACAGGAGGCCGACGCCGATCAGCGGCACGCCAAGGTCCGAGGCCGCTTTCAGGTGGTCCCCGGCCAAGATGCCGAGGCCGCCGGAGTACTGGGGCAGGACCTCGGTGATGCCGAACTCCGGCGAGAAGTACGCGATGCATGCCGGCGCGCCGTCGCCCAGGCTCTGGTACCAGCGCGGCTGTTCCAGGTACCGGTCGAGGTCATCGGCCGCGGCGTGGACGCGCCGCACCACGTCCTGGTCCGCGGCGAGGCGCTGCAGCTCTTCCCGGCTCACCAGGCCCAGGAAAGTCACGGGGTCGTGGGCGCTCTCCGCCCAGATCCCGGGGTTGAGCCCCTCGAAAAGCTCCCGGGTGGGCCGGTGCCAGGACCACCGGAGATTGGTGGCGAGCCGGGCCAGCGGCCGGATCGACTCCGGGAGTACGGTTCGGACGGTAAATCTGCGGATTGCCTTCACCTGCGAAACACTAACGGACAAGTCGGTGCCCCGGAACTGCTTTAAGATTCTTTCCCGTAAATGACGGATATCACTCCGACCAGAACCGGAAACGTCCGGAAAACGTTCGAGGCCTTAGCATTCTGGCCGTTTTGTAGATAACGTCGAGGCTGTGACGAATAACTCGCGAACCAGCGCCGTGTCCAAGCAAAAGCCCAAGGCCCTGATCACGGATGGCCTTCGATTTGGCCGCTTTCCGATCACCGCCGTGCAGCCTTCGGTGGAGGGCGGAAAGTTTCCCGCCAAAGCCGTCGAGGGCCAAACCATTGTCGTGGGAGCCACCGCGTTCCGGGAGGGACACGACCAGCTCGGGGTCAGCGCGGTCCTGCTCGACCCCCGCGGCAAAGAGCGGCAGCGGGT
>NZ_KI914917.1:6274-8319 GCF_000520575.1 Arthrobacter sp. I3 | reverse complement strand
CCTTGCCCCGCCGCGCGGACCCCGGGGAATGGGCACGGACCGCTGGGAAGGCCTCCTGACCCCGCCCGCCACAGGCAGCTGGTCCTTCGTCATCGAGGCCTGGCACGACCGCTACGGCACCTGGCACCACAACGCCGAGGTCAAGGTGGAGGCCGGCATCGACGTCGAGCTCATGCTGTCCGAAGGTGCTGCCCTGCTGGCCGAAGCCTCCGAAGACGCCTCCCGCCCCTCCGGTGACCGCAGAACGCTGCGGATGGCCGTCGTCGTCCTCTCCGACACGTCCCGGACACCCGAGGAACGCCTCGCCGCCGGCTTCGGCGCCGACGTCGCCGCCGTCGTCGAACGCCAGCCCATCCGCGAACTTGTGACGGTATCCGAGCCTTACCCGCTGCTGGTGGAGCGAAAGCTTGCCGGAGCCGGCGCCTGGTACGAATTCTTCCCCCGCTCCGAAGGTGCCGTGCGCAACCACGACACGGGGGAATGGACCTCCGGCAACTTCCGCACCGCCGCGCAGCGCCTCGACGCCGTCGCCGCCATGGGCTTTGACATCATCTACATGCCGCCGATCCACCCGATCGGCGTCCAGCACCGCAAGGGGCCGAACAACACCCTGATCGCCGGACCGCACGATCCCGGTTCGCCATGGGCCATCGGATCCCACGAGGGCGGCCACGACGCCATCCACCCGGATCTGGGCACCTTCGAGGACTTCGACGCCTTCGTAGCGCGGGCCGGTGAGTTGGGACTCGAGGTGGCCCTGGACCTTGCCCTGCAGGCCGCGCCGGACCACCCCTGGGTGCAAAGCCACCCGGAATGGTTCACCACGCGCGTCGACGGCACTATTGCCTACGCGGAGAATCCGCCAAAGAAATACCAGGACATTTTCCCGCTGAATTTCGACAACGACCCCGCGGGGCTGTCCAATGAAATTCTAAGGATTGTGATGCTCTGGGTCAGCCACGGCGTCAAGGTGTTCCGGGTGGACAATCCGCACACCAAACCCGTGTGGTTCTGGGAATGGCTGATCGGCAAGGTCAATAAAAAGCACCCCGACGTCGTCTTCCTCGCCGAGGCGTTCACCCGCCCGGCCATGATGCACGCTCTTGGCCGGGCCGGCTTCCAGCAGTCCTACACCTACTTCACCTGGCGGAACACCAAGGAAGAACTGGAGACGTACTTCCAGGAGGTCAGCCACGAGTCGGCGGCCTACTTCCGGCCGAACTTCTTCGTCAACACCCCGGACATCCTCACCGAATACCTGCAGTTCGGCGGCCCGGCGGCCTTCAAGATCCGTGCGGCCCTGGCCGCGACGGCAAGCCCCATCTGGGGGGTGTACGCCGGCTTTGAGCTTTACGAACACGTGGCGCGTCCCGGCGCCGAGGAGTACATCGACAACGAGAAGTTTGAGTACAAGGCCCGCGACTGGGACGCGGCGGCAGAATCGGGGCGCACCCTGGCCCCGTATCTGACCCGGCTCAACGCGATCCGGCGCGCGCACCCGGCCCTGGGGGATCTGCAGAACCTGACGGTGCACCAGAGCTCGGACAGCTCCACCGTGGTGTACTCCAAGCACAAGACCCTCGCGGACGGGACCAAGGACACCCTGATCATCGTCGTCAACGTGGACCCGCACGGCACCCGGGAGAGCACGGTGTCCCTGGACCTGCCGGCGCTGGAACTGGACCCGGAGAACTTCACGCACAACGGCCGTTTCATGGTTGATGACCTGCTGACCGGCGAGAGTTGGGAATGGGGGGAGTACAACTACGTCCGCCTGGACCCGCACCTCGAGCCCGTTCACATCCTTAGCATCCGGAGGTAGTGCCAGTGAGTTTTAGCCCGCAGAACCCGAGCCAGCACTTCAGCCCGAGGGGGAGCTTTGAATTGAATGCCCCTGGCCTCCAGCACGATCCTCTCTGGTACCGCAAGGCGGTCTTCTACGAGGTGCTCGTCCGGGGCTTCGCCGACGGCAACGGAGACGGCTCGGGTGACTTCCACGGCCTGATCGAGAAACTGGACTACCTGCAGTGGCTGGGGGTGGACTG
>NZ_KI914917.1:4500-6174 GCF_000520575.1 Arthrobacter sp. I3 | reverse complement strand
TCTTCCAGTCACCGCTGCGCGACGGCGGCTACGACATCTCGGACTACAACTCCGTGCTGGACGAGTTCGGCACCATCAGCGACTTCAAACGGCTCGTGGCCGAGGCCCATGCCCGGGGCGTCCGGGTCATCATCGACCTTCCGCTGAACCACACCTCCGACCAGCACCCGTGGTTCCAGGAGTCGCGGAAAGACCCCGACGGTCCGTTCGGCGACTTCTACGTCTGGAGCGACACAGACGAGAAGTACGAAGACGCCCGCATCATCTTCGTGGACACGGAGGAATCCAACTGGACCTTCGACCCCATCCGCCGGCAGTTCTTCTGGCACCGGTTCTTCAGCCACCAGCCCGACCTGAACTTCGAGAACCCCAAGGTCATTGACGCGCTCTTCGACGTCGTGCGGTTCTGGCTGGACCAGGGCATCGACGGCTTCCGGGCCGACGCCATCCCGTACCTGTTCGAGGAGGAGGGCACCAACTGCGAGAACCTGCCGCAGACCCACGAATTCCTCCGCCAGCTGCGCCGGATGGTCGATGAAAGCTACCCGGGCCGCGTGATCATTGCCGAGGCCAACCAGCCGCCCGCCGAAGTGGTGGAGTACTTCGGCACCGAAGAGGAACCGGAATGCCACATGGCGTTCCACTTCCCGATCATGCCGCGGCTGTACTACGCGCTGCGGGACCAGAAGGCAGCACCCATCATCGAGACGATGAAGGACACGCCGGACATTCCCGAAGGCGCCCAGTGGGGCACGTTCCTGCGAAACCACGACGAACTGACGCTGGAAATGGTCACTTCTGACGAACGCGCCGCGATGCTCGGCTGGTACGCGCCGGATCCACGCATGCGCGCCAACATCGGCATCCGGCGCCGGCTGGCCCCGCTGCTGGATAACTCCCGCTCCGAGATCGAGCTCATCAACGCCCTGCTGCTGTCCCTGCCCGGCAGCCCGTTCCTGTACTACGGGGACGAGATCGGCATGGGGGACAACATCTGGCTCGAGGACCGTGACGCGGTCCGCACCCCGATGCAATGGAACCCGGACCGGAACGCCGGGTTCTCCCACGCCGACCCCGGCAAGCTGTACCTGCCGGTGATCCAGTCGCTGGTCTACAACTACAGCATGGCGAACGTGGAGGCCGAGGCCGCCCATTCGGGGTCCCTGTTGCGCTGGACCAGGCAGATCCTGAGCGTCCGCAAGAACCACCCCGCCTTCGGACTCGGCGGGTTCAAGCACGTGGAGGCTGACCACGACGTCGTCCTGGCCTATCTGCGTGAACTCCCCGAAGGCAACGCTGCCGGCGCGGACGCCGAGACCATCCTGTGCGCCTTCAACCTCTCCCAGCACCCCGTGGCGACGACGCTGCGCGTGCCCGGCTTCGCCGGAAGGGGCCTCCGGGACGTCTTCGGCGGCCAGGCGTTCCCGGGCATCGGCGAGGACGGAACGCTGACTCTGACCCTGGGCAGCCACGATTTCTTCTGGTTGCGGATCCGTTCCGCCGCCTCCAACCCGGCATCCCCGTTCACGCAGGCGATGCCCGTCCTGTCCATCGAGGGTTGAGATGACGCGACCAGCCCTTCCCCCGGCCTTGAGCGGACTGCTTGGCGCCTGGCTCCCGCGCCAGCGATGGTTCCCTGTCAAGACCGCCGAGTTCTCCTTCGAACCGGCGGCG
>NZ_KI914917.1:0-4400 GCF_000520575.1 Arthrobacter sp. I3 | reverse complement strand
GGCGGGGCCACGTTCGAGGTGTTGCTGGTCGCGGTGTCGTACCCCACGCCCGGCGGCAGCCGCACCGACGTCGTCCAGGTGCCGCTCAGTTTCCGGCCAGAACCACTGCCGGGGGCAGAACGCGCGCTGATCGGCGAACTTCCCGGAACCCGCGCTGATGCAGCCCACCAGTGGGTGTACGACGGCGTCCATGATGCGTCCTTCGTCGCCGCCTGGCTGGAGCTGATGCGGCACGGCGCAACGACGCCGTCGGGCAACGCCACCGGCCACCTGGTGGAGTCCGGCTACCGCCTGCCGTTCGCAACAGGCAAGGTCAAAGTCCTCGCGGGCGAGCAATCGAACAGTTCGGTGATCGTCGACGACGAGGACGGCGGCACAGTCGCCATCGTGAAGTTCTTCCGGGTGCTGTCCGAAGGCCAGAATCCCGAGGTTGAAATCGGTGCGGCGCTGACTGCGGGGCACACCGCGGAGGTCCCGGCAACCCTTGGCTGGGTGGCCGGCGAGTGGGAGGTGCCGGCGGCCGTAGCAGGGGCGGAACCGTCCGGTACCGCCCGCTCTGCCACTGTCCGTCCCGCCTCCGGCGAACTCGCTGTGGCGCACGAATTCCTCGCCGGCGGGCTCGATGCGTGGCGGCTCGCCGTGGACGCGGCCAGCCGGGGGATCGGGTTCGCTGCCGAAGCCCACGCGCTGGGCGCGGCGACAGCCACGGTACACCGCAGGCTCGCCGAGGCCCTGGGCACAGCCGCCGAATCTGCGCCGGGGCAGGACATCGCGCCGGGAGTGGCCGAGCGCGTCCGTCAGTCCTGGGCCCAGGCCGGCCAGGCCGTCGGGCCTTACGAAGAAGCCCTGGACCGTCTCCTCGGCCGGCTCGAGGGTACCAGCGCTGGCCCGCTCCAGCGTATCCACGGCGACCTCCACCTCGGGCAGATCCTGCAGGTGCCCGGCAGCATGGTCCCGGGCGAGCCGGGGGCCCCCCCGCGCTGGGCCATCCTCGACTTCGAGGGCGAGCCCCTGCGCCCCATCGCCGAGCGCAACTTCCCGGACGTCGCTCTTCGCGACGTTGTCGGCATGCTGCGGTCCTTCGACTACGCCGCCGGCGCCGCCGTCCGCGAAAACCCCGGAGCCGTGGTGCCCGGGACCTGGGTGGATGACTGCGCTGAGGCCTTCCTGGCCGGCTACGCCGACGTCATTCCCGGCAGCATCGACCGCGACTCGCCGCTCTTTGTGGCGCTGTGGCTCGACAAGGCCCTCTACGAAGTCATCTACGAACTAAGGAACAGGCCCGACTGGCTCTCCATCCCGGTGAACGCATCGCGTCGTCTCCTCGGCAGTACAGGTTCCGGCGTCGCCGCCGAAGCCGCAGCGGAAGGTATAAAAATGACAGGATCAGCACGTATCGATCGGCCCGGCACACCACTGCCCGTGGATGGCGAGACCCTTGCGAGGGTCTCCAGCGGCGAACACCACGCGCCCCACTCGGTCCTCGGCGCCCACCTCGATGACCATGGCCATGTCACCATCCGGACGGTCAAGCACCTGGCGGAAGCGGTCTCGGTCGTGACGTCGGCGGGTTCGACGCCCATGACGCACGAATCGAGCGGCGTATGGGTGGCCGTGATGGAGCCGCTCGAGCGCGGCCATGTGCCGGATTACCGGCTCGAGGTGACCTACAAGGACCACGAGCCCCAGGTCATGGACGACCCCTACCGTTACCTGCCAACCGTCGGCGAAGTGGACCTGCACCTGATCGGTGAGGGCCGGCACGAGCGTCTGTGGGATGTCCTCGGCGCGCATGTGCAGCACTACAAGTCCTCGCTTGGCGACGTCGACGGCGTGTCCTTCGCCGTCTGGGCCCCGAACGCCCAGGCAGTGCGCGTCAAGGGTGACTTCAACGGCTGGGACGGCCGCGAACACTCCATGCGCTCCCTCGGTTCCACCGGTGTGTGGGAGGTCTTCATTCCCGGGGTTGTAGCAGGGGCGTGCTACAAATTTGAACTCAGGACCCGGCACGGATACTGGGTGGAAAAAGCGGACCCGCTGGCCTTCGGCACCGAAGTCCCGCCGCTGACGGCATCCCGGGTGGTGGAGCCCTCTTACGTCTTCAAGGATGCCGAGTGGATGCAGGCCCGCGCCGCCCGCGATCCGCACAACTCGGCCATGAGCGTCTACGAGGTCCACCTCGGCTCCTGGAAGGTGGGGCTGGGCTACCGCGAACTGGCCAAGGAACTCGTGGAATACGTCAAATGGCTCGGCTTCACCCACGTGGAGTTCATGCCCGTGGCCGAGCACCCCTTCGGCGGCTCGTGGGGCTACCAGGTCACCTCGTACTTCGCGCCGACCTCGCGATTCGGGCACCCGGACGAATTCCGCCACCTCGTCGACGAACTCCACCAAGCCGGCATCGGCGTCCTCCTCGACTGGGTCCCGGCGCACTTCCCCAAGGACGAGTGGGCCCTGGCCCGGTTCGACGGCGAAGCGCTATACGAGCACGCCGATCCGAACCTGGGCGAGCACCCGGACTGGGGAACGCTGATCTTCGACTTCGGCCGCAGGGAGGTGCGCAACTTCCTGGTGGCCAACGCCCTGTACTGGCTCGATGAGTTCCACATCGACGGGCTCCGCGTGGACGCCGTCGCCTCGATGCTCTACCTCGACTACTCCCGGGAAGAGGGCCAGTGGCAGCCAAACCGTTTTGGCGGCCGCGAAAACCTGGAAGCGATCTCCTTCCTCCAGGAGGTCAACGCCACGGTCTACAAAACCCACCCCGGCGCGGTCATGATTGCCGAGGAATCCACCGCATTCCCGGGCGTCACGGCACCCACGAGCGGCGGCGGACTGGGCTTCGGCCTCAAATGGAACATGGGCTGGATGCACGACTCGCTCAAATACATGGCCGAGGACCCATATAACCGCCGGTGGCACCACGGCACCATCACGTTCTCGATGGTCTACGCCTTCACGGAAAACTTCCTGCTGCCCATCAGCCACGATGAAGTTGTGCACGGCAAGGGCTCCATGCTGCGCAAGATGCCCGGTGACCGGTGGCAGCAGTTGGCAAACCTGCGCGCATTCCTGGGATATCAGTGGGCCCACCCGGGCAAGCAGCTGATCTTCATGGGCACCGAATTCGGCCAGGAAGCGGAGTGGTCGGAGCAGTACGGCCTGGACTGGTGGCTCGCGGACATCCCGGCACACAACGGCATGCAGCTCCTGACCAAGGACCTCAACGAGCTCTACCGTTCCACGCCGGCGCTGTACGAGCGGGACAACCAGCCCGAAGGGTTCCAGTGGATCAATGGGGGAGACTCGGACCGCAATGTGCTGACGTTCATCCGCCGCGACGCCGACGGCAACCCGCTGGTCTGCGCCGTGAACTTCTCCGGCGGCCCGCACACGGACTACCTCCTCGGCGTCCCGACCGCCGGCGAGTGGCAGGAAGTGCTCAACACCGACGCCGCCAGCTATGGCGGTTCCGGGGTGGAGAACACTGGAACCCTGACCGCGACGAAGGACGGCCTGGACGGACAACCGGCCATGCTCACCGTCACCCTGCCTCCGCTAGGGGCCGCGTACTTCAAGCCGCTGGGCTAGGAGCTAGGCGCAGCGCCCGGGCAGCAGGTCTGGCGCGCGTGGGGAAGTGTTTGCGAGGGGCCCGGAATCCCCGTGATTCCGGGCTTTTCTGCACCGTCTTCGGCGCCGCTTTGTCAGCCGGTCCAAGTGGTGGTAGAGTTTATTTCCGCGCTGCTCCCCGGAGTTGAACGGCCACCAAGACCCAGAAGCCTATGGCAAGAATGAGTCTGGATCGCCGATTTGACTAGGGTGAAGCGGCCGGGTAAGTTTGAAAAGTTGCTCCGGAGCGATCCGCGACCGAAATGTTGGTTGTGGTGGTGCCGGGTGTGTCTGTTGTTTGAGAACTCAATAGTGTGCCAAGTTTGTTGATACCAATTTATTGTATTGAATTGGTTGAATTTGCCGGGCCCGCCACCCCGTGGTGTGGTCTGGTGTTATTTGGCTGGTTTCAAATTTTGTGCAGCGTGTGTATCCCGTTTTCCCGGGGGCGCATGTTGTGTCTGTTTTACTTCAACGGAGAGTTTGATCCTGGCTCAGGATGAACGCTGGCGGCGTGCTTAACACATGCAAGTCGAACGATGATCCGGTGCTTGCACCGGGGATTAGTGGCGAACGGGTGAGTAACACGTGAGTAACCTGCCCTTAACTCTGGGATAAGCCTGGGAAACTGGGTCTAATACCGGATATGACTCCTCATCGCATGGTGGGGGGTGGAAAGCTTTATTGTGGTTTTGGATGGACTCGCGGCCTATCAGCTTGTTGGTGAGGTAATGGCTCACCAAGGCGACGACGGGTAGCCGGCCTGAGAGGGTGACCGGCCACACTGGGAC
>NZ_KI914916.1:189508-192796 GCF_000520575.1 Arthrobacter sp. I3 | reverse complement strand
CCTGTGCGCGTCCAGGCGATGCAGCCGCAGGAGGCGCAGAGGAGCCGCAGAGCATGGAGGCGCAGGAACAGGAAAAGGGCCGGGCCCGCATCGAATGATGCGGGCCCGGCCCTTGCCGTAGCCGGTGCGCTGGGGACTAGGCCGAGCGGCGTTCGCCGCGGCGTTCGCGCAGGATGGTGAGGCGATCTTCGAGGATCTGCTCAAGTTCGGGAAGCGAGCGGCGCTCCAGCAGCATGTCCCAGTGCGTGCGCACTGCCTTCTCGTTGCTGTTGACGGGGCGTTCGCCATCCACAAGCAACGCCTCCTTGCCCGTCTTCGAAACCCAGACCGGGGGGATTTCGGCTTCCGAGGAGAATGTCACGAACACCTGCTCGCCATCCTCGCAACGGTATTCAACCCGCTGGCGCGGAGCCGGTTCGACGCCGGATTCGGTCTCCATGCTCTGTGCGCCAAGGCGCATACCCCGCAGGCTGCGATCGCTCATCTTTTCTCCCTCTATTCGGTTCGCAGGGTCAAGCCCTGCGTTGTCCGGGGACCGTCAGGCGCCGGACTTCTGGTTGCACCGCGCTGTACCGTAACTGGCCCGGTGTGGCCCGGCCAGATGACAGTCACCAGTGGACAAAACTCTTTGGAACGTCATTGGAATCAACGCTGTGCGGAGCGTTTTTGTTCCGGACGGCTGAACTGACCGGACAAATATTCAAGTATACGGGAGTGGTGCGGGCGCGGTAAAGCGAGTAGCCCCGCGGCGTGAACTGCGTAGCCTGTACCCGACCGGGCCGGCCTTAAGCCGGCTGGCCCCCGCAGCCGGCCGAAATGGCCGGTCCGCGGGGGCCAGGACGGAGCTATCCGATCCGACCGATCCAGTGCGGGAGCAGGCTCAGGGCCGGTTCCCTTGGCCGTCGGCTGCGGCGGGTGGTGAGTACGGAGCCACGTCCGGCGTTGAGGCCGTCTGCTCCTGCACCGCGCCTGCACCCAGTACGCTGCCGATCCCTTTGAGCGCCTCGCCAACCTCGCTGGGAATGATCCACAGCTTGTTTGAGGATCCCTCGGCAATCTTCGGGAGGGTCTGGAGGTACTGGTAAGCCAGCAGTTTCTGGTCCGGGTTGCCCTTGTGGATCGCGTCGAAGACCTTCTGGATGGCCTGGGCCTCGCCGTCGGCCCGCAGGATGGCCGCCTTCGCGTCGCCTTCGGCCTTCAGGATGGAGGACTGGCGCTGGCCTTCGGCGGTGAGGATCGCGGACTGCTTGGTGCCCTCGGCCGTCAGGATGGCGGCGCGGCGGTCACGTTCGGCCCGCATCTGCTTTTCCATCGAGTCCTGGATCGAGTGGGGCGGATCGATCGCCTTGAGCTCGACCCGGGAGACCCGGATGCCCCAGCGACCGGTCGCCTCGTCCAGGACGCCGCGGAGCTGGCCATTGATCTGGTCGCGCGAGGTGAGCGCTTCCTCCAGGTTGAGGCCGCCAACCACGTTTCGCAGGGTGGTGGTGGTCAGCTGTTCCACTGCCTGGATGTAGTTGGCGATCTCGTAGGTGGCGGCCCGGGCGTCCGTGACCTGGAAATAGACCACGGTGTCGATCGAGACCACCAGGTTGTCCTCGGTGATGACCGGCTGCGGCGGGAAGGACACCACCTGCTCCCGCAGGTCGAGCAATGGCAGCAAGCGGTCCACAAACGGGATCAGCAGGGTAAGTCCGGGATTCAGGGTGCGTTGGTATTTACCCAGCCGTTCAACGACGCCGGCACGGGCCTGTGGAATGATCCGGACCGACCGGACCAGCACAATAATTACAAACACAATTAGTACCAGCAGCACAATTGCGACTGCGATATTCATACGTCACCTATTCCCCAGTTGTTTTGTCTTAGTCTCGCGCCGGCAGCGCCGCACCGGCGGACAGCAGTGCCCGCCGGACAGCGCCCCTTATTGGACGGCGGATTCCGGTTGCGGGGCCACGATCGCGGTGGCCCCTTCGATGGCACTGACCACAGCCTGCTGTCCGGGCGCCAGCACTCCCGATTCGGACCGCGCACTCCAGACGTCCCCGCCAATCTTGACGAGCCCACCGTTTTCGCTCACAGCCTCCATGACGACGGCGGATTCGCCGATGAGGCGTTCAATATTGGTGCGCTGATCCGCCGGTCCCCGGTGGAGATGCTTGAGGGCCACCGGCCGGACGAAGCCGATCATGAGCAGGGACACCACGCAGAAGGCGATAATCTGCAGCCACGGATCGGCGCCGGCGAAGTCCGCCACCAACCCGGCGAGGGCGCCGCCGCCGAGCATGATGAAGAACAGGTCGAGTGTGATCATCTCGACCACGGCAAACAGGAGAAAGAGCGTGAGCCACAACGCCCACCAATTCTCGATCAGCCATTCAGACATCAATTCCCCCTTGAGTTCCGGGAGCTGCAGGCACAGGTCCCCAGTAACTGTGATTCCATCCTAAGCGGAACAGCAATAGCTGGGACCGGCGGTAGGGAATTGATGGCCAAAGTGGCCAAGTCGTTATTTCGCGGGTCGATTCCCCGGCCTGGCCTTCCGCCCCGGTTCCCCTCCGGGGGGTCGTTTCAGGGCGTACCGGACGGCACCCGCGAACCGGCGGGAGCGGGAATGGTCAGCGGATGGGTTGAAAGACGCTGATCCGGAAGCGGGCCGAGACAGAAGTCCGGTCCGGAAGCGCGGCCTCGAGGGCTGCCAGCGCGGCGCGGTCCAGGTGGTGGCCGGCCGGTCCCATGTAGGCCAGGTTGGCGACGTCGCGCGGGCCAAGGGTCAATGCCAGGTCCAGATCAGATGCTGCGACGGGCGCGAAGTGCTGGCCCAGGGACGCGGCGAGCCGCTCGTCTTTGGCCGGCTCGATCCCCAGCATCCCGGCCGGCCCGGCAACTTCCGCCAGGTGACCGGGCCGCGGTGTGACCACGACCAGGCGGCCGCCGGGGCGGAGAACCCGGGCGAACTCGGGCGCGTTGCGCGGCGCAAAGACCACGGTGACGACGTCGACGGCGTTCTCCGCGACCGGCAACGGCTGCCAGACGTCCCCGACGACGTTCAAAGCCTCGGGGTTCAGCCTCGCTGCGCGGCGCAGGGCGAACTTGGAAATGTCCAGGCCGATGGCCGCGGCCGGACCGCTGTCCGCGGCCCGGTCCAGCACTGCCCTGAGGTAGTGGCCGGTGCCCGTTCCGGCGTCGAGCACGAGGGGCCGGCCGGCGGGGGCTTCCCGGAGCGCCGGTGTGGCGAGCCCGGCCACGGCATCGGCCAGCGGCTGGTAATGCCCCGCGGAGAGGAAG
>NZ_KI914916.1:184816-189408 GCF_000520575.1 Arthrobacter sp. I3 | reverse complement strand
CGGAGAGGAAGTCGAAGCGGGCCGCCACCATGTCTGCGCTGTCGGCTTCAAAAACCGTCCCCTTGCCGACCAGGAAGTTGAAGTAGCCCTGCCTGGCCGCGTCAAAGCTGTGTCCGGCTCCGCACACCAGGGTGCGGGCGCCGCCAGTGAAGCGGAGGCCCTGGCGGCACACCGGGCACAGGAGGGGGAGATCGGCGGCGGGCATAGCTTTCATCCTATGCGCGGATCCCCGGCCCGCCGCGCGGCCGGGGCACTGGCTACAGGAGCGCCGGGCACATCGCGGCGTGTATCGCCGCACCGGCGCAACGTGAGGTGTTTCACAGGGGGCACGCCACGGGCTAGGCTCGCAATCGTGAAATCTGAACATCTTCCGCTGCTCAATTCCGTGTCCGCCCCTGCCGTGCACCCCGACGGTTCCCGCGCCGTGGTCTCCGTGCTCCGCCCGGACTTCGATGCCGATGCCTACGTGGGCCAGCTGTGGAACGTGCCCCTGGGTCAGGACCTGGCCCACCCTGACTTCAACGACCCGGACCAGAGGCCACGCCGGCTGACCCGGGGCTTCCGCGACACAGCACCGGACTTTTCACCTGACGGCCGTGCCCTTGGGTTCCTGCGTGCGGCAGCGGACGGAAAGCCGCAGCTGTTCGTGGTGGAAGCCGCCGGCGGCGAACCCCAGCTGTTGACGGAGGCCCCGCTGGGGGTCAGCTCCTTCACGTGGTCGCCTGATTCCCGCAGCATTCTCTTCAGCGCCCGGACGCCTGACGAGCGCCGGTATGGCAGCGTCGACGGCGTGAGTGCGGGCAGCGAGGACGCCCGGCTGATCACGGATTTCCAGTACCGGATGAACGGTGTTGGCTACACCGCTGACAAGCCGCTTCAGCTGTTCATCCTCGAGGTGCCGCAGCTTGACGCCGAACCGAAGGTGGCGCCGGCCGGACGCGCCCTGAAGGCCCTCGGCACCGCGGCCGATCCCGCGGAGAATGCTGCCGGGCTGCTGCCGGCCGCCAAACAACTCACCACCGCACCAGCGGACCACAACGGCGCCGGCTTCAGCGCCGACGGCGGCACCATCTTCTTCACCGCAGCCCTGCACGATGGGCGGGACACTGACCTCGTCAGCGGAATCTACGCGCTGCCTGTTACCGGAGGGCAGCCGCAGGCTGTGGTGCCGGCCAACGCCGGACGGCAGAGCATCAGCGCCGTGCGCCAATCCGCCGATGGGCAGTGGCTCTTCTTCCTGGCCCAGGACCTGGGCGCATCCGGGCTGGACTTCGTGGCCAGGAACACCGTCCTCTATGCGATGCCTGCCGCCGGCGGACACGCCACGGCGCTCAGCGATGCCGAGGCGCTGGACCTGTCCGGCGGCAGCCGGCTGGAGCTGCGCGGCGGCGCGGGCGCCCTGGTGCTGAACAATGCGCGGGGAACCGTCGAGCTGCACGAATTCGTTGCGACGGGCGGCCACACAGTCCTCCTGGAAGGCAACCGGGTGGTGACCGGCGCCGCGGAGGGTGGCGGAACGCTCGTGGTGAGTTTCAGCGATTCGACGACGGCCGGTGATGTTGCCGTGCTCGAGCGCGGGCAGGTGCGCCGCCTGACGGACTTCTCCGCCCAGCTGCGGAGCGTGGCGGGGATCAGCGAGCCGCAGGAACTGACATTGGCCTCGGCCGACGGGTACCCGGTCCACGGCTGGCTCGTGAAGCCGGCGGGCCCGGGACCGCACCCGGTGCTGCTGAACATCCATGGTGGCCCGTTTGCCCAGTTCGGGGTGGCGTTGTTCGACGAAGCGCAGGTCTATGCCGGGGCCGGTTACGCCGTGCTGATGTGCAATCCGCGGGGTTCGGCCGGTTACGGCCAGGCACATGGCCGGTCCATCAAGGAGCGGATGGGAACCGTGGACATGCAGGACGTCCTGGCGTTCCTGGACGGGGCTGTGGGGAAGTTCGAGGATCTGGACGCCGCCAATGTCGGCATCATGGGCGGATCCTACGGCGGCTACCTGACGGCGTGGACCATCAGCCACGACCACCGTTTCCGGGCGGCCATAGTCGAGCGTGGTTTCCTGGACCCCGTGAGCTTCACCGGTTCGTCCGACATCGGCTGGTTCTTCGGTGGCGAATACACCGGCCCGGCGGCGGAGCAAATGGCGGCCCAGAGTCCCATGGCGCGCGTGCAGCACGTACGGACGCCGTCGCTGGTGATCCACAGCGAGGAGGACCTCCGGTGTCCCGTGGAGCAGGGCCAGCGGTACTTCACCGCCCTCAAGCAACAGGGGGTCGAGACCGGATTCCTGGTCTTCCCCGGTGAGAACCATGAGCTGTCCCGCTCCGGCACGCCGCACCACCGGAAGCAGCGGTTCGATGAAATCCTGAAGTGGTGGGCCCGCTACCTGCCGTCCGCATCGAATCCGGCGCCGCAGCCCTAGCCCTGGCCCTGGCCCGCAGGCTTAGTCCGCGGCCGGGTCCGGCAGGAACCCGAGTTCCTGCCGGGCGCGGCTGATGTCCGGCTGGGCCCAACGGGCGGAGTATTCGGCATTGTTGCTGATGGAGCGCAGCTCGGCCCGGTCCAGGAAGAGGATCCCTTGGAGGTGGTCGGTTTCATGCTGGACAATCCGGGCCTGCCAGCCGGAGAAAGTCTGCTGGAGTTTCGTGCCGTCCGGCGCCGTGAAATCGAGCTGGACTGATTCCGGCCGCACGACCGCCGCCTGCAGGCCACCAATGGAGAGGCAGCCTTCGTAGAACGCCGCGGACTTCGCGCCCAGGGGACGATAGCTCGGGTTCAGCATGGCAAAGAACGGCAGCGCCTCCCGCCCGCGGACGGCAGCGACGTCGGGATCGACGTCGAACTGGTCCTCGAGGACAGCGATCTGCAGCGGAATCCCCAGCTGCGGGGCCGCCAGGCCCACGCCTGGGGCCTTGTGCATCACGCTGCGCATGAGGTCGATGAGGTGCCCGAGGTCAGCATCAGTCAACTGGCCATCGTACGGCGCCGCCACGTGCCGGAGCACCGGGTGTCCGGCCTGGACAATCGGCGGGAGGATGCCGGCGCTCAGGATCTCCTGGACGGTCTCGCTTATCCGGGCGGCGCTGTAGTCAGTGGGCCTGGCGTCAAAGGGCATGCCCCCACACTACTGGCGCCCGCACGCCTTTGTAACAAAGTCGTAGATGCGGGCGCGAAGTTGGCTGCCGGCGTCGATCTTCACAATTCCTTCGCAGCCCGCCACCCTGACCTGCAGGGGAAGGAGTGTGCCCACTTTGTCTTCGGCCACTGCATGGGGATCGCAGCGGGAGGGCCTGATGCCGAGGCGCACTTGGGCCGGGGCACCGCCGGCGCGGACCGTCACCGACCGGGGCCACGGGGCTTGTGAGGCCTCCGCCAGCAGCGTGGTTTCCTCGATCCGGTCTATCACCAGTTCACCGGCGCCGGCGGCGCGCGGTTGCAGCAGCAGGCGCACGACGGCGGACTGACCGTCCGCGGCGACCTCGAGCCCGGGATCCAGCGCGATCGTGGCGACGGCCGAGGCTTCCCGGGCCAGGCACAGCTCCGAATTGTTCCGCGCCAGGACGCCGAACGGGTCTGTTGCCTGAGCCATGGCCGGGACCGGCACGGCACCTTCCGGCGTGGCCAGCCGCAGGGATACGTGGGCGTCGCCCGCAGCCCCGGAGGTGGCTCCCGTGCCGGCCGGGCTGCCGCAATCCGGGGCGGGCAGCGGCGCCGGCAGGCTCTTGGGCTGTCCGGGCGGAAGCTCGATCCCGCCGGTGCGGGCGGACCAGATGATCGGGGCCGCGAAGAGAGGGCTGGTCAGTTCCGCGCCGAGGACCGTCAGGGCATGGCCGGTGGTGTTCGTGAGCTGGATTTCGATGATCTGCTTGCTGTAGTTGTCGCGGAACTGGCTGATTTCCGCGGTCACGGGGCCTGTGGTGATCGGGGTAGCCGACGCCGTCGCGCTTGCCGGGGAGGCGGTGCCGCCGGCGGTTCCGGAGCTGCATGACGCCGCCGCGCCGAGCAGCACCGTGGCGGCGGCTGCCCGCAACACCCAATACGATGCGGCGCCGCGCATCACGGGAAGTCCGTCCATGCGCACAGTCTATTCCGGGGCAAACCCGTATCAATGCGCTGCCTAATGCATCGTGAAACGGCGGGCGATCAGGGAATTCACCGGCGGAACTGCGGCGACGCCTGCGATGCCACGGTTCCGCAGCGCCAGTAGACGGTCCGTGAGGGGCCGGCCCAGGGCCATGTTTATTTCGGCCTGGCGTGCGGCTCTCGCCGCCGCCCGCAACCGGGTCCGCTCAAAGGTCCGGAGGCGATCCGTGACATCCTGGCCGCGCACGGCCGCAGAGACGATCGGTGCCAGCGCCGCGGCATCCAGCCAGCCGAGGTTCATGCCCTGCCCGCCGATGGGGCTCACCTCGTGGGCCGCATCCCCGATCATCACCACCCGGCCGGCCACCATCCGGGGGACCAGGCGCGTGCGGACGCCGAAGCGGCTGAGCATGCTGTTGGTCCCGGCGTCGATAGCGAGCCCCGTCCGTTCGCGCACGCAGCCCATGAGCCACCGGGCGTCGACGCCGGGAGCGTCGACGCCGGGAGCG
>NZ_KI914916.1:183208-184716 GCF_000520575.1 Arthrobacter sp. I3 | reverse complement strand
CGCCGGCTGCTGGTCCGCCGGCCGCGGAGTCGCCGGTACCCAGCCGGACCACCCAGCGGCGGAGCTGGCCGGGCAAGGGGAACGACTCCACGATGCCGGCGCCGGAGAGGAACAGTGCCGCATCCGGACCGAACCCGGTGCCGTCCGCGAAGTCACCCATCAGGTAACTGTCCGGGTACTCTTTCACGCGCACGTCGGCGCCCTGCAGCGCCCGCACCGTGGAACGCACGCCGTCGGCGGCAATGACCAGCGGCGCCGAATAGCGCAGGGTGCCACTCTTGGAGTCGGCTTCCACGCTGACCCGGCCGCCGTCGTCGGACAGTCCGGTGAGGCGGACGCCGCGGTGCAGGGCGCCGTCGCCGAGCTCGTTGACCCGCCGCTCCAGGTGCGCCTCAGTACGGGCCTGGGGCAGGGACAGGACGAACGGAAAGCGGTCCGAGACGCCGGCAAAGGACATCCGGGCGAGGCATTTTCCGCCGGCCATTGCCATACCTCGGCGGATCTGGACCCCCTCGGCAATCATGGCCTCGGCAACTCCGGTTCCCGCGAGCGCGGCCAGCGCCGGCGGATGGATGCCGATGGCGCGCGACTGCGGCTCCGGTGCGCCCCGCTGTTCCAGGACCTGAACATCCACGCCGTCCTGCAGCAACAGAGCGGCCATGAACAGCCCCACCGGACCGGCACCGATGATCAGAACCTCAGCCACTGGCGCCGGGCCCTGACTGGTAGACGCCGTCGGGAGTGCCGTGCAGCAGCAGGTTCCGGAAGGGGGCGTGGCGGGCGACGGTCCAGCCCGGGGGAGCGGCGGCGGTCAGTTCCGCGGCGGTGTAGCTTCGGCGGATGGAGGTCAGCCCGTCCCGCCGGATGTAGGAGCCGGTGAGCACCCAGGAGCCGGCAGAGAACAGCGCGTAGGCGGCGGGGCTGCGGCGGATGTCGTTGTGGACCACCGTGCCGCGGGACAACCGGGCCGACTCGGCGAGAAACTCTTCCAGCCCGTCAAGGTGGTGCAGGACATGGTTGGACACCACGAGGTCGTACCGGTTGCCCTCTTCGAGCAGCTCCGCGCTGGCCGCCTGGCGGAACGTCACGTCCGCCGTCGCGTGGCGGGCGCGGGCGAACAGGATCGCGCGCGGATCCGGGTCAATAGCGGTGACCTCGAGACGCAGTCCGTCCCTGGCCGCCCACCGGGCCAACAGCACGGAAACGTCGCCCCCGCCGCACCCGATATCCAGCAGGGAGGTGGCGGAAGCAGTGGACAGCCGGGGCCTGATCCGGGACCGGTAGATGCCGCGCCAGCCGGCGACGGCACGGTTGACGAGCGCAAACTGGGCATACGTGCGCTCCAGGCGGCCGGGGTCGCAGCCCGGCAGGTCCATTTCCTCGACGGCGTCGGATGCGCGGTCCCGCAGGAGGGCCGCCCGAAGGTGTTCCATGCCCCGCTTCGCGCTGAACGGATTCAGCGTGGCCGCCTTCAGACCCGTACCGCTACGGACTGCGCCGGCTCCGCC
>NZ_KI914916.1:181240-183108 GCF_000520575.1 Arthrobacter sp. I3 | reverse complement strand
GCCGCGGCGGGCCGCGGGGCAGCCACCCGGGTGAAGAGCGCCGTCTCGACCGTCAGGCCCGGGCCGAAGGCCATGGAGCAGATCCGTTCCGCGCCCTGGCCGGCCCAGCCGTCGTCCGCGGCGTCGTCTGCTGCCGGCAGTTCGAGGATGTGCTTGAGGACGAACAGGACGGTGGCGCTGCTCATGTTGCCGAAGTTCCGGAGAGTTTCGCGGGCCGGGACCAGCTGCTCGTCGCTGAGCTCCAGCCGGGACTGGACCTTGTCCAGAATGCTCCGGCCGCCCGGGTGGATGCCCCAGTGCTCGATCTCCCGGTAGGGGAGCCCCTGCAGCGAGCCGTCGCGGGACAGCAGCGGTTCCAGCGCGCCAATGATGTGGTCGTCGATGATGTGCGGGACATAGTTGCCCAGCACCATCTCGAAGCCCTCGTCGCCGATGTTCCAGGCCATCGAGTCCTCCCCGACGGGCGTCAGGACGGTTTCGAAGTGGTCCAGCCGCAGAAGGGGCGCTTCCCCGGGGATGTCCCGCGCTGTGATGATGGCCGCGGCAGCGCCGTCGGCGAACAAGGCCGACCCCATGATGGTGTCCGGATCATTGGAGGTCCGGACGTGAAGGGAACAGAGTTCGGCGCAGACCACCAGCACCGTTGCCTCCGGATCCGCCTCGCAAAAGGACTTCGCCGCCCGCAGCGCCGGGAAGGCTGCATAGCAGCCCATAAAGCCGAGGTGGTACCGCTGGACAGCCGGATTCAGGCCGAGGGCCCGGACAATCTTGTAGTCCGGGCCGGGATTGAAGAATCCGGTGCAGGAAACCGTGATCAGGTGGGTGATGTCCCGCGCCTCGACGCCCGGGCAGGCATCGAGGGCTTTTTGGGCTGCTTCAATGAAAAGCTTGGTCGCTTCCGTGGCGAAGATGCCGTTCCGGGTTTTGGTGCTGGGGCTGAGCACCAAGCCGGTGGCGGGGTCGAAGAACTGGGGGTTTTCCGCCTGGCTGTCCGCGGTGAGTTCCTCCACCGCCGTGTGCCGGGTGTCGATGGCTGCGGAGTCAAAGCACGTGTTGACGAGCCGGGATCCGAGCCGGGTGAGGCCCGGCTGGGCGGCGAACACGGCCCTGGCCTCGGGCTGGACCAGGATGGTTGGCGGGACTGCAGTTTCCAGAGACCTCAAGTAGACCGTCATGGTTCATTCTCAGCGAGCCTGCCGCCAAAGACAATGGAACGGCCGGAGATTCAGGAACACCTCCAGGCTGGACAACTCCGGCACGACGTAGCACGATCGCACTTGTGACCAGCAAACCCGACCGGGCGCAGCGCTTGCGCGACCTCGCGCTGTTACGCCGCGTCCGCGACCGAATGGACCGGGAATACGCACAGCCGCTGGATGTCGAGGCCCTCGCCCGCGGCGCCCACATGTCCGCCGGGCACCTCAGCCGCGAGTTCCGCCTGGCGTACGGCGAGTCGCCGTACAGCTATCTCATGACACGGCGCATAGAACGCGCGATGGCCCTGCTGCGCCGCGGCGACCTGAGCGTCACCGAGGTCTGCTTTACGGTCGGCTGCTCGTCGCTGGGCACCTTCAGCACCCGCTTCAACGAACTGGTTGGCGTGCCGCCCAGCGTCTATCGGCGCGAGGCTGCGAGGGCGACCGCGGGGATGCCCTCGTGCGTCGCGAAACAGGTCACCAGACCGGTCAGGAATCGAGAAGTCCCGGCCCCCGAACCGCAACTAGCATGAAGTCCATGGACATCAACATTCACGCGAGTTTCCTCCCACACAACGATCCCGACGCCGCTTTGGCCTTCTACCGGGACACCCTCGGCTTCGAGGTCCGCAACGACGTCGGCTACGGCGGGATGCGCTGGATCACGGTCGG
>NZ_KI914916.1:177493-181140 GCF_000520575.1 Arthrobacter sp. I3 | reverse complement strand
GGATCACGGTCGGCCCCGCCGGCCAGCCGGACACATCAATCGTGCTGGAACCGCCGGCCGCCGATCCCGGCGTCACCGACGAAGAGCGCGGCACCATCGACGAGATGATGGCCAAGGGCACCTATGCGCGCATCCTCCTGGCCACCAAGGACGTCGACGCCACCTTCGAGCGGCTGCAGGCCAGCGGCGCCGAGGTGGTCCAGGAACCGACAGAGCAGGCCTACGGGGTGCGCGACTGCGCCTTCCGCGATCCCGCGGGCAACCTGATCCGCATCCAGCAGCCGATCTAAGGTGGCCGCCGGCCACCGCCGGACCAGCCGCCAGCTGGTTAGATAGAGCCAGTCGACGACGACGGGGACGCGTGGGGCTGCCCCGCCCAACAGATGGAGACACGATGAGCATTGCCACGAGCACGGACACGCAGCCGCCCGAGCTGCATGAAGCGGACAGCCACGACCTGATCCGCGTGCAGGGCGCACGGGAGAACAACCTCAAGGACATCAGCGTCGAGATCCCGAAGCGCCGCTTGACGGTGTTCACCGGCGTGTCCGGCTCGGGCAAGAGCTCGCTGGTGTTCGCCACCATCGCCGCATTGCCACGAGCACGGACACGCAGCCGCCCGAGCTGCATGAAGCGGACAGCCACGACCTGATCCGCGTGCAGGGCGCACGGGAGAACAACCTCAAGGACATCAGCGTCGAGATCCCGAAGCGCCGCTTGACGGTGTTCACCGGCGTGTCCGGCTCGGGCAAGAGCTCGCTGGTGTTCGCCACCATCGCCGCCGAGTCGCAGCGGATGATCAACGAGACCTACAGTGCGTTTGTGCAGGGCTTCATGCCCAACCTGGCACGGCCCGAGGTGGACCTCCTCGAGGGGCTGACGACGGCGATCATCGTTGACCAGGAGCGGATGGGCGCCAACCCCCGATCCACCGTCGGCACCGCCACCGACGCGAACGCCATGCTCCGGATCCTCTTCAGCCGCCTGGGCATGCCCCGCATCGGGCCACCGACTGCCTTTTCCTTCAACGTCCCGACGCGCAAGGCGAGCGGGGTGATGAGTACCGAGAAAGCCGGCGGCCGGGTCGAGCGGAGCGTGGTGCGCGATGTGGTCTACCTTGGCGGCATGTGCGCACGCTGCGAGGGGATGGGCGCGGTTTCGGACTTCGACCTCACCGCGTTGTACGACGACAGCAAGTCGCTCAGCGAGGGTGCCCTGACGATCCCCGGCTACAGCATGGACGGCTGGTACGGCCGGATCTTCAGCGGCGCCGGCTTCGACATGGACAAGCCGATCGCGAAGTTCACCAAGAAGGAAATGCACGACCTCCTCTACAAGGAGCCCACCAAGATCAAGGTCGAGGGCATCAATCTGACCTACGAGGGCGTGATCCCGAAGATCCAAAAATCGATGCTCTCCAAGGACGTCGACGCCATGCAGCCGCACATCCGGGCCTTCGTGGAACGCGCCATCACGTTCCAGACCTGCCCCGAGTGCGACGGCACCCGGCTGAGCCCGGAGGCCAGGTCCGCGAAGATCCAGGGCAAGAACATCGCGGACCTCTGCGAGATGCAGATCAGCGACCTCGCCGCATGGATCCGCGAGCTTGACGCCCCTTCCGTCGCACCCCTGCTGAAAGGCCTGCAGCACCTGCTCGACTCGTTCGCCGAAATCGGGCTGGGTTACCTCTCGCTGGACCGGCCGGCGGGCACCCTGTCCGGCGGCGAGGCCCAGCGCACCAAAATGATCCGGCACCTGGGCTCGTCCCTCACAGACATCACCTACGTCTTTGACGAGCCGACGATCGGCCTGCACCCGCATGACATCGAACGGATGAACCAGCTGCTGCTGCAGCTGCGGGACAAGGGCAACACCGTACTCGTCGTCGAGCACAAGCCGGAGACCATCGCCATCGCCGACCACGTCATTGACCTTGGCCCCGGCGCGGGTACCGCGGGCGGCAGCGTGTGCTTCGAGGGAACCGTGGGAGGCCTGCGGGCGAGCGACACCATCACCGGGCGGCACCTCGACGACCGGGCCAGGTTGAAGGACTCCGTGCGCACCCCGTCCGGCACGCTCGAGGTGCGGGGCGCCTCGACGCACAACCTCAAGGATGTGGACGTCGACGTCCCGCTCGGCGTGCTCTGCGTCGTCACGGGTGTTGCAGGTTCGGGCAAGAGCTCGCTGATTCACGGTTCGGTGGACGGCCGGGACGGTGTGGTAGTGATCGACCAGGGCGCCATCAAGGGTTCGCGGCGCAGCAACCCTGCGACGTACACGGGCCTCCTCGAGCCGATCCGCAAGGCGTTCGCGAAGGCCAACGGAGTGAAGCCGGCGCTCTTCAGCTCCAATTCGGAGGGTGCATGCCCCACCTGCAACGGCGCGGGTGTCATCTTCACCGAGCTCGGTGTCATGGCCACCGTCGAATCCACGTGCGAGGACTGCGAGGGACGGCGGTTCCAGGCAGCAGTTCTGGAGTACACGTTGGGTGGCCGGAATATTTCCGAGGTGCTGGCCATGTCGATGACCGAGGCCGAGGTGTTCTTCAGCGAAGGGCAGGCCCGCACCCCGGCGGCCCACAAGATCCTCGACCGGCTCGTCGACGTCGGGCTCGGCTACCTCACCCTGGGCCAGCCGCTCACCACGCTGTCCGGTGGCGAGCGGCAGCGCGTCAAGCTCGCCACCCAGATGGCGGAGAAGGGTGACGTCTACGTCCTCGACGAGCCCACCACCGGTCTGCATCTCGCCGACGTCCAGAACCTGTTGGGACTCCTGGACCGGCTCGTCGACTCCGGCAAATCGGTCATCGTCATCGAGCACCACCAGGCAGTCATGGCGCACGCCGACTGGATCATCGACCTTGGTCCCGGCGCCGGGCACGACGGCGGCCGGATCGTTTTCGAGGGCACGCCCGGCAGCCTTGTGGCCGCCCGCTCCACCCTCACCGGCGAGCACCTGGCGGCCTACGTCGGTTCAGTGGCTAAAACGGCATCAAGTGAACGAATGCGGTGAATCGGGGGACTAATCTGGGGGCGTGGCAAGCATTCGAGACGCTCAAAAGCAGATGACCCGCCGGCTTTTCCTCGACAAGGGGCTGGAGCTTTTCGAGGAGAAAGGGTTCGCCGCCACCACTGTGGATGACATTTCCGCTGCCGTGGGCACCACCAGGGCAACCTTCTATTCGCATTTTCCGTCCAAAGCCCAGCTCATGCGCTCGCTCGTCGAGCGGTCCAACGAGATGCTGACGGAGGCCGATGTCCCGCCGCTGCATTCGGTGGTGGAGTCCGGGGACCGTGAGCTGATCAGGGTCTGGCTGGCCCGGAAATTTGACCAGTGGGCCGACATCCGCCCCTATGTGGTGGCGGCTCACCAGGCCGCGGCCAGCGAACCGGACATCCAGGCGGCTTTGGACCAGTGGTTCGACACGGCGATCGATGACATGCAGGCGGGCCTCGACAGCGCCGGGCGTTTTGACCCGGCCAGCCGCCGGGTCCGGTGCGCGCTGGCCTTCGGCGAACTGGAGTTCTTTTCCCGGCGCTGGATGCGGCTCGGCTGGACCGTGGACCGCGATACTTCACTGGATCTGATGGTCGAGAACTGGTGCTTCCTGCTGGCTGAGTGAGCCGGCAACGCCGGGGCGCAGCCTG
>NZ_KI914916.1:170699-177393 GCF_000520575.1 Arthrobacter sp. I3 | reverse complement strand
GGCTGCGCCCCGGCGTTGTCAGCTGCCGCACGGCATCAGTGCGCCTGGACGTCCGCCGTCTGGCCATCCGCCGGCTGGCGGGAGGTGAACGGCAGGACCAGCCTGGACTGGTGGGCGGCGTCGCGGTAGATCTTGTGGGTGACGGGCCGGCCCACCGGCAGGTGGAAGGCGTCCGGCGGCAGCAGCGCGTTGTGCTCGTCGGCCAGCGGCTCCCCGTTGGAGAGCTCTGCGGTGAGCTTGTGGCCCGGCTTGAAGGTGTTCGCGAACGGATAGAGGCGCAGGACGTACTCCTCGATCGTCCCCGGCTCCACCGGCACAGTGCGGGTGTGCGGGTGGTGCGGGTTGCCCTCGGTGCTGCGGTCGTCAAGTTCGCGGTGCGAGGCCTTCAGGTATCCGCTGGTGATCAGCTGGCGCGCGCCGGTGGGCGCGTAGTCCCACAGGCGGAGGATGAAGTTGGTGTCCGGCTGGTCGATTTCGGCGAAGATGTGCGCGGCACCGGTGCCGATCATCTCCGTGTCCTCCTCGAAGGCAGGGGTGGACCAGCTGATGATCTCCACCTTGTCGGTCACTGTCAGCGGCGCCTGGTAGAAGCCGTCCGGGGCGGCGTACTCCGCGCCCATCAGCTCGGGCTCGGTCGACAGTTTATGCCGCGGGCGCAGATAGAGGGACCTGTACTCGACGTCCTTCGGCGGCCACGCCTCCGCAGTCACCAGCTCACGCGAGCCCTCCACGAAGACGCTCACGGCCGGCTCGTCCATGACGCCGTTGTCGATGCCCTTGATCCAGTAGTCGTACCACCGGAACATCTTGTCGTGTTCTTCGATGAAGGGACGCGACTGCATAGGCGGGTACGGGCCGATGTCCAGCTTCTTGGGGCCCTTCAGCTCGTTGAACAGCTCAATCGTGCCGTCCATCGTCCAGCCGCGGCCCTGGTCGATCTGCAGGTAGACCGGGATGTCGATGTTCGGGGCCAGCGTGATGGGGTTGCGCTCCTCGTACCAGTCCCCGTCGAGCTCGTTCATCACAATGTCGAACCAGGCCTCGTGGTTCTTCGGGTAGTTCAGGACATGGACCAGGTTCGGCCAGGCGGCCACGTCGGGATCCTCCAGGCGCGCGGCGACGAGCTTCTTCAATTCCGCGGGGGAGTACTTCTCGATCATGCGGGACTTGACGTTGTCGGTGAACGCCCAGCCGGAGTCGCCGCCGCGGCCCTCGCGTGCGGCACGCGGCATGAACCACATGATGCCGCCGTGGTAGGTGGTCTCGTAGAAGTCGTAGTGGCCGCCGGAGACAAAGATCGCCTTCAGGTGCGGCGGCCGCTCGGCCGCTGCCAGCACCTGCATGGAGCCGAAATAGGAGATGCCGACCATGCCGACGTTGCCGTCGCACCACGGCTGCCCGGCGACCCACTCGATGAAGTCGTAGGCGTCCTGGCCAAGCGACACGCCACCGGCGTTGTAGTTGCCGATATGTTCGCCGCCGGAGTGGCCCGAGCCGCGCAGGTCCCCGATGACGTGGACGTAGTCCTCTTTGACGATGCGGGCGATGTCGCCGGCCTCGATGCAGCCGTCCCACATCGGGCTGGGGCGCCGCTGTGGCGGGGTTGTGAGGGCCAGCGCCTGCAATTCTTTGCCGTAGGGGCTCAGGGCCACGAGGGCGGGGCGCGGTTTGTCCCCGGTACCGTGATATGCGTCCGCGGCGAGCTCGACGCCGTCCCGCATCGGGACCCGAAGGTCCTTGCGGACGGCGATTTTCTCTCCGCCGGCATCCAACATCTTCAGGTCATCCATGGGTGCGAAGCTCCTCATCTTTGGTCAGGCGGTCAAAGGCCGTGCGGTAGCCGTGGAGCGTCGTGAAGAACGGGGACGGCTCGAGGCTGGGGTCGCCCGCGTAGCCGAGTTCCGCGGCGACGCGGGCGAAGGGCGAGTATGGCGAGTCCGTCTCCTGGAGGCCGTCGCGAAGGTACCGGCGGGCGGCGTCGTCGATTCGGGCCTCGAGGTCCAGGCTTCCCTGCAGGGCGTTCCGGGCCGCGTCACGGTCCAGTTCAACGCCGTACGGCACGCCGTCAGCGCCCCGGTACGGGTGGCCCAGGTACAGGTGTTGCGGGCGGACGTCGTCGCGCAGGTACTGCAGGCTTGAGCGGTAGGCGGCCGGATCCTCGTAGCCGGGGAAGCCGTTGGCCGCCCCGTGGATCTGCACGGCGTCGCCGACGAAGACCGACTGCTGCCCGTCCACGACGTAGGCGACGGACCCGGCCGTGTGGCCGGGGATGTGGTGGACCGAGACGGTGACGTCCCCGCCCAGGGCGAGGGTCTCGCCGCCCTTAACCAGCATGGTCGGCTCCATCTCGCCGGAGATGACGTGGTTCGCGGCTTTCGTCTGCTCCTCGACGGCATTCGGATTGTCGATGTACTGCTGGCGCACGTCCACGTACTGGTCGACGTGCGCGCGCCGGGTGCGCAGCAGAGGCGCGTCGGCCTCGTGGATCACGACCTTCGCGCGCCGTCCGGTGAGCTCCCACAGGGCGTGCGCACCGCCGAGGTGGTCGATGTGGCCGTGGGTCAGCAGGATCCAGCGCACATCCTCGATCCGGCGGCCGATCGCCTCCAGTGCCGGGATCATGCCTTCGGCAGGCGAAGACGCGATCCCGGTGTCGACGATGGCGGGCTCGGGAGCGTCGATGAAGAAGCTGTAGAGTCCGAACCGGCCCCACGGCGAGACCAGGGGATGAACAGCGACTGGCCCCGTCATTGCCCGGCCCCCGCGTTCAGGAAGTCGCCTGTCTCCTCGAAGGCCCGGTAGAATTCCGGGATCCAGGAAAAGTTCTGGACGAAGCCGTGGTTGGCCCCCGCGTAGCGGCTGACGGTCGCCACGACGCCGGCCTCCGCCAGCCGCTGGCCGTAAAGTTCGCCCTCATCGCGCAGGGGGTCGTGCTCGGCGGTAAGGATGAGGGCCGCCGGCAGGCCTGCGAGGTCATCGCGCTTGATGGGGGAGACGAGCGGATCCGCCGGGTCGGCCCCGTTCTCAAGGTAAAAGGAGTTGAACGGCTTGAGGCCCGCCGTCTCCAGCCCGAATCCTTCGGCGTTCTCCCGCAGCGAGGCGTAGCGGTCGACGTCGAAGTCCAGGTCCAGGGACGGGTAGAAGAGGACCTGATGCGTGATCCGGTCAAACCCGTCGTCGTGGGCCTTCGCGGCGACGGCGGCGGCGAAGTTGCCGCCCGAACTGTCGCCGGCGATGGCGAGGTTCTTCCCGTCCCAGCCCAGGCTCGTACCCTGCTCGGCGGCCCAACGGACCACCCCGTAGCAGTCGTCGAGGCCGGCAGGGAAAGCGGCCTCAGGCGCCAGGCGGTAGCCGACAGAGATGACCTTATGACCGGTCTCCTTGGCCAGGGCCCGGGCAACGTGGTCGTGCGTGTCCAGGCTGCCGAGGAAGAACGCCCCGCCGTGGAGGTACACCAGAAGCCCATGAGCGTCGGCCCCGGCCGGCGTGTAGATCCGCACGGGCACCTCGCCCGATGGCGTCACTGCGGTGGCGTCCTCGACCGAGTGCAGCGGCATACGGTCCGCCAAGGCGGGAATTTGCGCGGCCTCGCCGGCGCGCATGGCCCCGGGGTTCAGCGGCGACCCGTCGGGCGCCGGCAGGGTGCTGAGGATCTTGGCAATTTCGGGATGGATGGTCATGGGTCAGGCCTTCGACTCTGCTGGTGCGTTGACGGCGGCGGGCTTCTGGGACGTGGGCTTTTGCCCCGGGAAGACGTCATTGACCTCGTCCTCGGTCCACCCTTGACGCGAGATGCGCTGCAGCTCGTCCGTTACCGGCTTGCGGGTTGCCTGGAACAGGGCCAGTGCATCCTTGACCGTGCCGGCCTCCGCCAAGGCATCGGCGAGCGCGCCGGCATCCTCGATGGCCGAGTTGGCGCCCTGGCCCTGGTGGTGCAGCATCGAGTGGGCCGCATCGCCCATGAGCACGACGGAGTCCGTGTGCCATGTGTCGACCGGGTCGATGTCGTAGACGGCGCGGATGTTGACGGTGTCCATGTCGAGGCCGCGGGCGATGTTGACGATCCGCTCGTCGAAGCCCTCCACCGTCGCCACGAGGTCATCCTTCGTGATGGTGGGGGCCCAGGTGCTGTCCGGGCACAGTGCGGTGATATCGAAGGACATCTGGTTGCGGTGGCGCAGCGGCAGCAGGTAGACCTTCGTGCCCCTGCCCATGTACATCCGCAGGTTGTCGTCCACCACCATGCCGTGGGCGTCGTCGGCGGAGATCACAGCGCGGTAGGCGTGTTCGCCGGAGAACACCGGGCCCTTGCCGCTGAAGAGCTGCTCGCGCACGACTGACTTGATGCCGTCGGCGCCGACCACCAGGTCCGCCTCGACCGTCTTGCCGTTGGTGAAGGTCAGGACGGAGCGGCCGCCCTTGTCCTCGATGGTCTCGAGCTTGTGGCCAAGGTGCACCATGCCCTGCGGCAGCACGCTCAGGAGGGCATCGATGAAGTCGCCGCGGTGGATGAGGTGGGTCTGGCTCTGCTCGCCGAACTCAGGCCAGGTGTCCTTCATGATCGGCTCACCCGTGGCGGTGAGGATTTCGAAGTAGTCGCTCGGGGAGCTTACGTTCGCGATCGTGTCGAAGATGCCCCACTGGCTGAACCGGTGCATGGTGGCAGGACGCAGCCCGATGCCGGCGCCGACCTCCCGCATCTGGGATGCCTGTTCGTACACGCTGACGTCGGCACCGAGCAGGCTCAGGGCCTTGGCCGCCGCTGCGCCGCCGTACCCTGCGCCGACGATGGCGATTTTGAGGTTCTTGATGTCTTCAGCCTTCATGGTTTCATCTCTTTCTTGACTCTTTCTGGGCCCGGGCCATGTGTGGCGGAACGGGCAAGTTGTGGTGGTCTCTCCGGGATCAGGCGTGAAGGGACAGGAAGTCGGCCGGGTTGTCCTCAAGCAGGAGTTTGACCGTGGCGTCGTCGATGCCGGCCGCGCGCATGTCGGGGATCATGTCCTCGAAGATGTAGTTGATGGTGTGGCCCTTCACTCCCGGCCAGCCCAGCGGGCTGCAGTTTGCGTCCGCCGAGACGAGGAGCTTGTCCGCATAGCCCTTGTTCACGAGGTTGACGAAGTGCTCCATACGTTCGGCACGTTTGCGGCCCCAAAACGGTGGATCCGGCAGCTCGAGGTCGTAGCCGAAAGTGTCGAAGCCGATGCGGCCGCCCTGCTCGTAGATCCAATCGTGCGGGGTGACCGGAGCGTTCAGGCCGTCGTCGGCGTGGCCGAAGAGCACGCGGTCCAGCGGGAGGCCCTCTTCGTTGAAGATGTTCACGGCCGGTTCCGGGTCGATGGCCAGGTGGGTCAGGACCGGAGCGCCGGTGACGACGGCGGCGCGGGCCGCGGCCCGGTAGATGCGCTTGTCCAGGTCCGTCATTCGTCCGCCGCGGCTCACGCCGACCTTGATGACGCCGGCCTTGGCGCCCGTGTTGCCGATGCCGACGGTGATCTCGTGGATGAAGACCTTCGTGAGGTAGTCCACGCTTGCGCGGGAGAAGTGCGGCAGGGCGGTGTCGCCGCCGACGAAGCCGGTGCAGGCAACGATGTGCACGCCCGTCTTCCGGGACAGGGACTTGTAGTAGTCGACGTCGCGACCGTTGCAGATGCCCGTGGCGTCCACGAAGGTGCCGCCGCCGTATTCGCGGAATTGCCGCAGCTTCGGCACGGTTTCCTCGTAGGCCTGCTCCGGCGACTTCCACCATTTGGTGTCGAGTTCGGACCCGGGCATGCCGTAGCCGATGTGTTCGTGGACCGCCACGATTTCCAGTTCTTCGGCCGGGATGGTTCCCAGCACTGTGTTGACCTTGGTCATTCGTTCACCTCATGGTTTCGAAAGCTTGTTGTGGGTGGGCCGGGGCGTGCTTAGTGCACGGTCAGCAGGTTGCGCGGGTTGTCCACGAGGATGCGCCGGGCGTCTTCTTCGCTCAGTCCGTGGGCCTTGAGGAACGGCACGAACGTGGTCAGGACGTGGCTGTAGGGCAGGTTGTACTCAGGCAGACCTTTGGCAACGCCGATCGAGTTGCCGGAGAGGATGATCCTGTCGGCATGGCCTGCCTTGACGAGCCCGAGCACCAGTTCGGCGCGGTCATGGTCGGTGAGGTAGTCCGCGTGGTCGTTCAGGCCCACGTGGTCGATGCCGACGAAGGCTCCCCGGCCGGCCACCTCGATGGCGGAGCCGGCAGCGTCCTTGCGGTCCAGGTCTCCGACGAGCACCCGGTCGGCTCGGATCTGCTCGTCCAGGACGATGTCCAGATCGTGCAGGACATCGGCGCCGAAACGGATGGAGACCGGGACGCCGGTGTTCCTGGCGGCGCGGGCGGAGCCGCGGAACAGGCTTTCCTCGGTCGGGGTCATGCCGGCGCGGTCGGCAATGGTCGCGACGATGCCGGCGGCGGCGCGGCGCTCCACCCGGGGAACCACCATCCCCTCAGTGACCTCCTTGCCGAAGAGATCGGCGAACTTGTCGGCCGGCCACGGGGTGGGCGGGTTGGTCTGCGGCGTCAGGAAGTATCCGCCGAGTTCTTCCTCCGGGCCCAGGCCCGTGGAGGCGACGATGTGGACGCCGGTGGTGCGGGACAACGCCTCGTAGAGCTTGAGGTCGCGGCCGTGGAACATGCCCGTGCTGTCGACGATCGTCTGCCCGCCGA
>NZ_KI914916.1:166043-170599 GCF_000520575.1 Arthrobacter sp. I3 | reverse complement strand
GTCCGCGAGCTTGGCCGCCAGGGCCTCGAAGATCTCCGCCCGGTCCATGGAGATCTCAGGGGCGTACTGGGCGCCCGGGACCACTGACAACAAGGCCTCATGGAGCGCGACAACGCCCAGCTCCGCGGCAGGGACGGGGCCCAATACGGTATTGACGGTTTGCCCGGTGGGGGCGTGGAACGCGTTACCGCTGTCGACGGGTGTGGTGTGACTCACTTGGCTTCTCCCTTGAAGATCGGGTGCTGAATACGGGGGCGCCGCGGTGCCTGACCGTGCCGTAGCCCCGTTGCGGTGTAGCCAGCATCACACCTTTCTTTACATCGTGTCAAGAAAACATACGCGTCGTACGAATCCCTTGGATGTCGGTACATTCATGAAACAAACGTTGAGTACATTTTCTTGACATCATGTAAAGATTGACATCAGACTGTGGTGAGAGCCACATCCACCCTCCGCCTGCCGGCTCTTGCTCCGGCAGGGCACCAGTCATGGCGCATCACCGGAGAATCGACCGGAAACAAAGGAGTTTCATCGATGAGTCAGACCATTTCGGTAGCGAGCCGCGGCTCGGTACGAGCGACGTTCGTGGCCGCCTACAGCGCGGTCACACTGGCCCAGATCACGAACGCGCTGCCGGGCGCCCTCAGCGGCACCTTCGCCGCGGAATTCCATACTTCAGGCGCGGGCCTGACCTGGATCGCGGGCATGTTCTTGATGGGTATTGTCGTGTTCGAGCTCAGCTGGGGCCTCCTGGGTGACCTGTTCGGACGCAAGAAGCTTCTGTACATCGGAGCCGGGGTCAGCATCGTCGGCTCCGTCCTGGCAGCCCTGGCACCGACAACCGAGATGATGATCGCCGCCCAAGCCGTCGGCGGCATCGGGGCGGGCATCCTGTTCCCCATCTCGCTGTCCATGATCGCGGCGATCACGCCGGATCACCGCGCACGGGCGAAGGTCATCGCAACGTGGGCCGGGTTCCTTTCCCTCGGCGCGGTAATCTCCCCAGTGCTCGCTGGCTTCACCGCGCAATTCTTCACAGTGCCGGGTGCTGCGCCGGGTGCGCCGAACGAGTTCAGCGGCTGGCGGGCGGCCTACCTGGTTGCGGCCGCCATTGCCGTGCTCGTACTCCTCGTCGCGCTCCGGGCGAAGGACTCCGCAGCAGCCGAGGGGCGCAAGTTGGACATCCCCGGCCAGATTACGCTCGCCCTCGGCCTGATCGCCGTCCTCTACGCCACGGTGACAGCGGTTGATGCCGGCTTCGGCAGCGCCCAGGTGATTGCAAGCTACGTCGCCGGCGGAATCCTCCTGGTCTCCTTCGTCGTCATCGAATCACGCACCGCGCAGCCACTGATTCACCTGTCGCTCTTCAAGAACAGCGCCTACTCGATCACCGGCATTGTGGCGGTCACCGGCATGTTCGCCTTCCTCGCGATCTGCTTCAGCACCAGCGTCGCCGTCAGTGGACTCGCGCTGGCCGAAACCTGGAAGGTCGGTGTGCTGTTCGTCTTCATCCAGGGCCCGGCATTCGCCTTCATCCCGGTGGTGGGGTGGCTCATCCACCACGTAGCACCGCGCTGGGTGCTCACCGCGGGCTTCGTCCTCATGGCAGTCTCCGGTTTCTGGCTCTCGACATTCGCCCTCGGCACTCCGGAGGCCTTCGGCGGCACCGCGTGGACGGCCTTCATTCCGCCGCTCCTGCTGTTGGGTATCGGATTCGCGCTCACCGTCGGTTCCGTCACCGCTGTTGCCATCAACACCGTCCCGCCCCAGCAGATCGGCATGGCTTCGGCGACAACGAACCTCCTGCGCGACCTCGGCTTCGCCCTCGGCCCCGTTGTAGGCTCAGCCATCGCCTTCGGCATCGGAGCCACGGCCTTCGCGGGTCCCCTTGCCGGGATCCTCGGCGGGGCGGGGCTGCCCGCAGAGGCCGTCAGCGGGCTGGCGAACGTGCCGCCGCTGGGCTTCCTCGCCGGCTGGGACGGGGTCATCGCCCAGTTCTCCGGCCAGGCACTGGCCGGCGGCGCGCCCACCCCGGCGGTCGACGGTATGGTCCAGGCCCTCAACGCCGCACAGCCGCAAATCCAGGGCGTGGCAGGGACCTCACTGGGCCAGGGGTTCCAGGCTGTATACCTCACCGCGGGCATCGCGGCGATCCTCTCCGCCACTCTCACCCTCTTCATCTCTGCCCGGTCCTCGGCGCCGGCGCCCGAGGCCATCGCTGAGACCACCGAAGCAAACGCCGAGGCCGCCGTCTAAGCCTGACGGCCTCCGGCACTGACCTGACCACCTACCATCCACAAGGAGAACACTGTGACTGCACCCACCGAATCCGGCATCGACATCTGGGACGACGACATCCTGGTCGACCCTTACCCCACCTACGCCGCGCTCCGCGAGCAGGCAGCAGTGGTCCACCTCCCCAAGAACAGCCTCTACGTCCTGACGCGCTACGACGTCATCCGCGATGCGCTCGGCGATCCGGAGACCTTCTCGTCCACCAGCATCGGCTTCAACCCCATGGTGAACGAGGCGCTGCAGGGTACCTCCCTCGCCTCCGACCCGCCCGTCCACACGCAGCTCCGCGCCACGCTGTCACAGAACCTCACCCCCCGGGCGCTCCGTGGCCTGAAAGTCGTCATCGACGAAAAGGCGGACAAGCTCGTCGCCGAGCTCGCCGCCAGCGGCAGCTTCGAGGCCATCGATTCCCTGGCCCGGGCCTTCCCGATCGAAATCGTTGCCGACCTCATTGGCTTCAGCGGACACGTCAGGGACAACATGCTGCGCTGGGGCCAGGCCGCGATGCAGGTCATCGGCCCGCTGAACCAGCGCACCCAGGAGAGCTTCCCGATCGCCGGCGAACTCTACGGCTGGTGCTCGTCGGTCATCGCAGAAGACCTCACACCCGGCTCAATCGGCCGCGGTATTTTCGATGCCGAGACACGCGGCGACATTCCCCAGGGCTCTGCGGGGCACATCATCCACCAGTACCTGGGAGCCGGCGTTGATACGACAATAGCGTCAATCGGGAACATCATTGCGCTGTTCGGCCGCCACCCGGAGCAGTTCGAACTGGTCCGGAAGAACCCGGACCTGGTCCCCGCAGCGTTCGCCGAAGTGCTGCGCTACTGGGCCCCGGTTCACATCTGGGGCCGCAAGGCAATGGGCGACGTGGAGATCGAGGGCGTCACGATTCCCGCAGGTGCCCAGGTGGGCATCCTCTTTGGGGCCGGCAACCGCGACCCGCGGCACTACGGGGATCCCGACACCTTCGACGTGATGCGGAACCCGATGGACCACCTGTCCTTCGGCTACGGACCGCACGGCTGCGCCGGCCAGGGCCTGGCGAAACTGGAAGCGCATGCGATCATTGAGGCGCTTGCCCGCAGGGTGAAAACGCTGACGGTCTCCGACGAGGTCCGGGAGCCGAGCAACATCACGCGGAGCCTCGAGTCGCTCCAGGTCGTCAAGGTGGTGGCAGCATGAGGATCGAACTTGACCGGCCGCGCTGCGAGGGACACGGCCTCTGCGAAGAAGCCGCGCCGCGGCTGATGCACCTCGACGATGACGGCGAGCTGGTACTCGACGTCCCGGACGTGGAAGGGGCTGACCTGGACGCCGCGAAGGCGGCGGTAAGGGTCTGCCCGGTTGCCGCACTGCGATTGGCCGCGGCATGACGATGCGAAAGATCGTGGTGGTCGGCAACGGCATCGCCGGACTCACGGCCTGCGACTCGCTGCGCTCGGCCGGCTTCGACGGCGAGCTCACTGTTGTGGGCGCTGAGCGCCACCAGCCCTACAGCCGGCCGGCCCTCTCCAAGGCGCTGCTGCACGCTGTCGATGACAACACTGCCGACGGGAACAGCGACGGCAGGCTCCAACCCCATGTGCTCCCCGAGCCGACCCACGAGGCAACGGAGCTGCTCGGAGTCAGCGCCACGGGCCTGGACGTCGAGGCCCGGCTGGTGCGCCTGGCCGGGGGAGGGGAGCTGCCGTATGACGGCCTCGTCATCGCATCGGGTTCCCGGGCAAAGCGACTCGGGCCGGGTGCGCAGGAGACGCAGAATAAGGGAACAGCCGGACCGCAACGGGACGGCTCCCACCGGGAACTCACCCTGCGCACCATTGAGGATGCGATCCTTCTGAAGGAACGCGTCGCATCGCGCCCCTCGGTTATCGTGATCGGCGGCGGAGCGCTGGGCATGGAGGTCGCGTCCGGCTGCGTGCACATGGGCTGCGAGGTCACCCTCGTCGCCGACGTCAAGCCCCTGGCGCGTCAGCTCGGCGACCATCTGGCGGACATCTTCACCGCCGCCGCCATCCGGCGCGGACTGCGCGTGGTTGGCGGCGGCAAGGCCCGGCTTGTCGATCACGGTGCCGGGGCGAAGGTCGTCCTGGCCAGCGGCACCGTACTGGAGGCTGACCTGGTGGTCACCGCCGTCGGCGATGAGCCGAACACCGGCTGGCTCGCCGGCTCGAACCTTCTCGTCGACGGACAGCTGCGGGTCGATTCGCGCGGCCGGCTCCGGCCGGACATCGTCGCCGCCGGCGACGTGGCGG
>NZ_KI914916.1:156071-165943 GCF_000520575.1 Arthrobacter sp. I3 | reverse complement strand
CCCGACCCGCCGCGGGGTGGAACGGGTGCCCCTGTGGACCAGCGCCATCGACCAGGCCAGGATCGCCGGCGTCGGCCTGCTCAAGGGTGACGCGGCGCCCGAGTTCGATTTCCAGCCGTACTTCTGGACGGAGGCTTTCGGCCTCTCGCTCAAGTCGGCGGGCTTCGCGCCGGTTGTCGGGGCTCCCGACTACTGCGAGCCCGGCGGGGGCGAGGACTCGATGCTGCTTCGCTGGGACAACGGGGACGGTTACGGCACCGCCGCCGCGCTCAACTACCGGATCCCCATCCCCAAGCTGCGCCGGTTCGCCGACGCCGGTCCGGCCGCGCTGCGTGCGGCGGCGCCCGCCCGCGCCTGACGCCGCGCAACACCGTTAGGATTGATCCATGTCGTCGTTGCGAGAAGCCCAGAAGCAGCTGACCCGCGACGTGATCGTCGAACGGGCCCTGGAACTCTTCACCGAGAAGGGCTATGCCGCAACGACGATCGATGAGATCGCCGCTGCGGCCGGCACCACCCGGGTGACTTTTTACGCCTATTACCCCACGCGCAGCGACCTGATGCGGGACTTCATGGCCCGCGTCAATGGGCACCGCCGCCGCGCTCAACTACCGGATCCCCATCCCCAAGCTGCGCCGGTTCGCCGACGCCGGTCCGGCCGCGCTGCGTGCGGCGGCGCCCGCCCGCGCCTGACGCCGCGCAACACCGTTAGGATTGATCCATGTCGTCGTTGCGAGAAGCCCAGAAGCAGCTGACCCGCGACGTGATCGTCGAACGGGCCCTGGAACTCTTCACCGAGAAGGGCTATGCCGCAACGACGATCGATGAGATCGCCGCTGCGGCCGGCACCACCCGGGTGACTTTTTACGCCTATTACCCCACGCGCAGCGACCTGATGCGGGACTTCATGGCCCGCGTCAATGACCGCGGCCGAGCTCGTCGACGTCGTGCGCGCGGGCGAGCTGGCGGGCATCCTGGCCTGGCTGGAGTCTCGGGCGGCGCTCTGGCCGGTCTTCCGCCCGTACCTCGACGTGCTGGAGGAGGCCGCCGCCGTCGATCGCGAAGTGCGCGCCTTGGTCGAGGGGTGGCATGAGGAGGTCATCTCCGACCTTGTGCGCGGAATGGAGCTGGCAGGGCGCTTCCCGGAGGAGACGCACCACATTCGCGGCACCCTGGCCTTCACCTCGCTCGACTACGTGGCCACGCTCTGGACGCGGCGCAAGTTCGAACCAAACCGCGAACACGCCCTCGAGGTGCTCGCGGATAACTGGTATCACCTGCTCTGCGACGAAGGCTAGGCCTGCCCTCGCAGACGGACGCCTATGCTTATGGAATGGAAAGTATTGGCGCAGGTGAAGTGCTGGACAAGGCCGCCGACCACCGGGCCCTGGCCGTCGCCGTGATCGACATTTCCTCCGACGTCCGGCGCAAATCGCACAATGACACCGGCGTGCGGCCGCTGTCCAACGGCGTGTTGGAAATCCTGCGCGTTATCGAAAGCCACCCCGGCATCACCGTCGCGGAAGTCGCTTCCCGTCTGGGCCGGCAGTTCAGCAACGTCAGCGTCCAGCTGCGTGAGCTGGTCGCCGCAGGCCTCGTCACCAGGATCCGCGACGCCGCGGACAAGCGCTACGTCGCCCTCCACCCCACGGCCGAATCCCAGCGGATCAAGGCGCTGCTCGAGGGCGCCTGGGCGGAGGCGCTGGAGTCGGCCAGTTCGCGGCTGCTGCCTGAAGAGCGCGAGCAAATTGCCGCCAGCCTCCCGGCCCTGCAGCGCCTCGCCTCGATACTGTCCGAGCCCGAGTAACCCACATCACCCCTTGCAACGGTCATGACGCGTCGTCCTTGATAGTTATACTTTTATAAGTATTACTACTTTGGAGGATGGGACATGGGTATGGCAACACAGGTGGAAGAAGCAGTCGTCCGGCGGGGAAGCAGGCCAGGGAAACGCTGGTGGGCGCTGGTGTTCCTCGCCCTTGCGCAGTTCATGGTGGTGCTGGACGGCACGGTCGTGAACCTGGCACTGCCGCGGCTCCAGGCCGAGATGGGCATCAGCGACTCGACGCGGTCCTGGGTGGTCACCGCCTATGCGCTGGCGTTCGGCGCCTTCCTGCTGCTCGGCGGGCGGATCGCCGACTTCCGGGGCCGCAAGCGGACCTTCCTTGTGGCCGCCGTCGGCTTCGCCGCAGCGTCCCTGGTCGGCGGCATCGCCCAGCAGCCCTGGGAGCTGATCGGCGCCCGCGCGCTGCAGGGCGTGTTCGCTGCGCTGCTCGCCCCGGCAGCCTTGGCGCTCCTGACCGTCGCCTTCCCCGGCGGAAAGGACCGCGGCACCGCGTTCGCGATCTTCGGTTCCATCACCGGGGTGGGTGCCGCCGCCGGTGTTCTGCTGGGCGGCTTCCTGACCGAACACGTGTCCTGGCGCTGGTGCTTCTTCGTGAATGTGCCGATTGCCGCCATCGCCTTCTTCGGCGTGTGGTCACTGGTCAGTGAAAGCAAGGCCCAGGGGTCCACCAGGTACGACTGGCCCGGGGTCATTCTGGCAGCCCTCGGCCTGGGATCCCTTGTCTACGGCTTCACCAACGCCGAGCACGGCTGGGATGCCCCCGAAGCCTGGGGCTTCATTGCCGCCGGCGCAGTTCTCCTGGCACTCTTCGTCCTGGTCGAGACCAAAGTCAGGCACCCCCTCCTGCCACTGCGCGTGGCCACCGAACGAAACCGCGCGGCCGCCTTCCTGGCGTCGTTCCTTACCGGAGCTGTCCTCATTGGCGGCATCCTGTTCATTAACTTCTACATCCAGATCGTGCTCGGCTTCGCTCCGTTCCTCGCCGGGCTGGCTTCGCTGCCGATGACGGTTGCGGTCATCATCACGGCAGCGCTCGTCGCGAAGAACCTGCCGAAACTGGGGCCCAAAATCCCGACGGCAGTGGGGCCCGTGTTCATGGCGGCTGCGATGCTGTGGCTCACCCAGGTCAGCGCCGAGGGCAGCTACTTCGTCAACATGCTCCCCGCCCTGCTTCTGCTTGGCATCGGGCTGGGCATGGTGTTCGTGCCCATGCAGAACCTTGCCCTGTTCGGCGTGGACCAGGATGACTCCGGTGTGGCCAGCGCGCTGGTCAACGCCTCGCAGCAGATCGGCGGCTCCCTCGGCATCGCCCTGTTCAGCACCATCGCCGCAGCAGCCACGGCCGGTGGCGTAACGCTGGCGGGCCTCTCTGCAGGCTATGCGATGGTGTTCCTCTGGGCCGCCGGCGTCGCGGTCCTGATTGCCCCGGTAGCCCTGCTGCTCATCAACATCGACCGCGAGACGTTCACCGGATCAGCTGGCGATACTCCAGTCGTGCACCTGGGCTGAGCCCACAAGGTAAAGGCACGAAAGCGGAAGGCCCCCTCGCCGAGGGGGCCTTCCGCTTTGCGGCCGTTTAACCGGGGCTCAAATCCACTTCGGGGCGGCTGGAACCGTCCCGTCATTCGCTTCAGCGCCGGGCCCGGTGGCGGTGACGCCGCTGTTGCCGCGGCCGGCGGCCCATTCGACGACGGCGGCCAGGGGTCCGGTGACCAGGGTGGGGGAGTCCGACGCCGTGTCCCCGAAGGTCAGGCCGCGGTCCGTGACCTTGACGAGGAGGTCTTTGTCGGTGCCGCGGGTGTGCCAGGCGCCGGTGATGTCGTTAAGGAGCCGTTCGAGCACGGGTGCGGGGATGTCGGCGAAGCTCGCGCCGTTGTCGAGGTCGATGGCGTGGATCCAGACTTCGCGGCTGCGCATCCAGACGGTTTCGGTGGCGGGGACTTCGCGGCCCTGGACGGTGCGGACCGTGTGGTGCCAGGCATCCCCGGGCAGGTCGCGCCATTCGACGTTTGCCACGCATCCTCGGGCAGGTCACGCCATTCGACGTTCAGGTGCACGGCGGAGTGGTCGAAGAGGTGCCGCAGCGCGATCGGGCTCAGCGTGGCGCCGAAGTCGATCTCGTGGTCCCGGACCTGCGTGGAGGCGTACATCGGGGTCTCCACCCCGGTGGCCGCCCACTCGATGAGCCGGGCGATCGCCCGGGCGTTGTAACCGATGTGCGCGGTGATGTGGCGGCGGGTCCAGCCCGGCAGCAGCGAGTCGCCGTCGAGTTCGGCGTCGGAGAGCTCGTTGAGCTTGCGGGCGAAGAACGCCGTGCCGCGCCGTGCCTGCAGCAGCGCCGCGAGCACTTCCGGGTCCGTCGTCTGGTCCTGGCGGGCCACCATCAGGCTTCCTTGATGACGCGGTTCTTCAGCTGGCCCAGTCCCTCGATGGTGGTGACCAGGAGCTGGCCTTCCTGCAGGTAGCGTTTCGGGTCCTGGGCGTGGCCCACCCCGCCGGGGGTGCCGGTCGCGATCACGTCACCGGGGTTCAGCGTGATGATCGTGGAAATGTAGGAGACCAGGAACTCCGGGGTGAACACGAGATCCCCGGTCGGGGTGCTCTGCTGGACTTCGCCGTCGACCGCGGAGGTCATCAGCGGCCCGGCACTGAACTCATCCTTGGTGACCAGGGCCGGGCCGAACGGGGTGGACTTTTCCCAGGTCTTGCCCTGCAGCCACTGGATGGTGCGGAACTGGTAGTCGCGCATGGACACGTCGTTCAGCACGGCGTACCCGGCGATGTGGTCTCCGGCGTCCGCTTCGCTGATCCGGCGGCCCTTTTTGCCGATCACGACGGCGAGTTCGGCTTCCCAGTCCACGGCGTCGGATTCCTGCGGCAGGGCCAGGTCATCGTTGGGGCCGATCAGGGATTCGGCGTACTTGGCGAACAGGGTGGGGAACTCGGGGACTTCCCGGCCCATTTCCTTGATGTGGTTGCGGTAGTTGTGGCCCACGCAGATGATCTTGCCGGGGGAGGGGACCACGGCGTCCAGGTCGGCGCCCTCGAGAGGGTGCGTGGCGCCGGCCGCTGCCTTCGCCGTCGCTTCCCAGCCTTCTGAGCGGAGGAGTTCTCCGACGTCGGCGAAGCCGTCGATCTCGGTCAGGGTGTCGCCGTCCTGGCGGACAGCCTTATTTACTGTTTTGTCTCCAACAGAGGTGCGGAGGGTGAGGAGTCTCATTACTTGTTGCGTCCTTCGATGTAGGTGCGGTTGAAGTTCAGCCGTTCAAAAATGGGGGCGTCACTGAAGCGGAACAAGTCAAACTCCGTTTGAGAGTCAGCCCCGGCCTGCAGGTCGGCCTGCAGGGACCACTCGGCCCAGGACGGGACAACGAAGAGGTCGCCCTTGGCCAGGGTCCGGGTTTCGCCGTTCAGGACCACGGAGCCGGAGCCTTCGAAGACCTGCCAGACGCTGGAGCCGACCTCGCGGACCGCTGCGGTGCTGGCCCCGGCGCGGAGGCGGTGGAACTCGGCCCGGATGGTCGGCATCACATCCCCGCCGGTGGTGGGGTTGGTGTAGCGGACGGCGGCGTGGCCCTGGGACACGGTGGCCGGGTGGCCCTCGTCCTCGAGCAGCAGCTGCTCGGCCAGCGCCCGGTTCGTGTGTTCCCAGCGGTAGGCCGCGATCGGGGAGCTCGTGGTGTCATCCAGGCCCGAGAGCGGGCGCAGGCCCGGGTGCGCCCAGAGCCGCTCGGAACGGGAGATGTCCGGGGTGGCCTCGTCGGTGACGCGCTCGGTGCCGAACTCGAAGAACCCGGCGTCAGCGTAGTGCACGAAGGGGATGTCCAGGCCGTCGATCCAGGCCATCGGCTCGTCGGTGTCGTTGTGGTGGCCGTGGAAGTTCCAGCCCGGCGTGAGCAGGAAGTCCCCGCGGGACATCCGCACCGGGTCCCCGTTCACCACAGTCCAGACGCCTTCGCCCTCGACGACGAAGCGGAAGGCGTTCTGCGAGTGCCGGTGCTCGGGGGCCGTTTCGCGGGCGCCGAGGTACTGGATGGCCGCCCACAGCGTGGGTGTGGCGTACGGGGTCCCGGCCAGGCCCGGGTTCGCCAGGGCAATGGCCCGGCGTTCCCCGCCCCGGCCCACCGGGACCAGATCGCCGGCACGGGCAGCCAGCGGGTACAGGTCACTCCACCGCCACACATGCGGCACCGCCTTCGGCGACGGGACCATTGGCATGAGGTCTGCGATCTCGGTCCACAGCGGGATCAGGTTTTCGCGGTCAAAATCCCGGTACAGCTCTTTGAGCTGGGCAGCTTCTTCGGGCGTCGGCTCCGGAGCAGTGTGCCCCGCGGCCACTGATTCGTGAGTCGTGTTCTCGGCGCTGATGGACACGTGGGCCTCCTCGGTAGGTCAGAACAGTTCTTTGGCGTAGTTCGACTCTACGGACGCCGGTGTGTGACCCCCAGCATATTCTGCTGGTCAGAATTCCCGGAACCGGGCGGCCGCGTTGCTCAGTCCGGCTCGGCCGGGTTGGCCGCGATGTCGATCTCCAGCTGCCGGCAGGTTTCCCGCAGGGCGGGGACCAGCCCGGCGTCAAACACGCGGCGGAAGCGGGTCGCGGGGGTGGCGACGCTGAGTGCGCCGACCACGTGCCCGTGCCGGTTGTGCAGGGCCATCCCGAGCGCGCTCACGCCCTCTTCCGTGCCTTCGAAATTGGCCGCGAACCCGTTACTGCGGACGGATTCAAGCTCGCGCAGGAACGCCGGGTACTCCGCGACCGCAATGGTGTCCCCGCCAATCTCGGCATTGTTGCTGCGAAAGAGCTGGTCGATCATCGGCGGTTCCAGTTCGGCGAGCATGGCCTTGCCTCCAGACGTTTTGTTGGCGGCCATCACCGTCCCCTGCCGGTCACCAACCCGCAGCACATTGTTCCCTTCCACCGTCGCCAGGAAGCGCACCTTCGTGCCCACCCGGACCATGAGGTTCACCGTCTCGTTGAGCCGTGCAGAGAGAAGCTCCATGTGCGGCTGGGCCAGGGATCGGAGCAGCCGGGTCCAGCTCAGGCCGGCCGGCCCGACGCCCATTGCAGGGCCGGGGACATAGCGGCGGGTTTCATCCTGCACGGCGAAACCCCGGTAGACCAGCATCGCCAGCAGGCGGTGGGCGGTGGACGGCGCCACGCCCAGCTCCTCGGCGGCGTCCTTGAGCCGGAGTGCTCCGCCGTCGCGGAGCAGCTGGAGGAGCTGCAGCGCGTTGTCCACCGCCTCGATGGAATAGGTGGGCCGTTTCTGGACGGGCTTGCGGGCCGCTCTGGAGGATGGGTTGTTCTGCACATCAGAATTGTATTGTGGTTCACCTGCGGCGGCTAGGACAGTGAGTGGCATGAATCACACACAATCTGTTGCAGTGCCGCAACGGTCTTCGCCGGGGGCCCCTGCCCCCTCAACCGTTGGTGGGCCTGCATCACGGTTCTCCAAAGGCTCGGCAGCCGCCGTCCTGGTCTGCTGGCTGTTGGTGGTCTTCGATGGCTACGACCTGATCGTCTACGGCACGGTCCAGTCCTCCCTGATCTCCGCGACCGGATGGGGGCTGACCAAGGCCACCGCCGGGACCATTGGTTCCATGGCTTTCGTCGGCATGATGATCGGGGCGATCTTCGCCGGCCGGATGGCCGACTCGTGGGGCCGCCGCCGCACCATCCTGGGTTGTGCCATCGTCTTTTCGATTTTCACCATCCTCTGCGCCTTCGCCCCCAATGCGGCCGTCTTCGGGGGGCTGCGGCTCTTGGCGGGCATCGGACTCGGTGGCCTGGTGCCCTCGGCGAACGCTCTCGTTGCCGAACTGGTCCCCACTAAGTGGCGGTCCACCATCGCCACCCTGATGATGTCCGGCGTCCCGATCGGCGGGTCCATCGCCGCCCTCGTCGGCATCCAGCTGATCCCTGCCTTCGGCTGGGAGTCGATGTTCCTCGTGGCCGTGCTCGCACTGATGATCGTGGTGCCTCTCGGACTGAAATACCTGCCCGAGACGCTGGCCCCGGTCAGTGCCGCGGGCAGGGGAACTCGCAACCTCAAAGAGCCGATCGGCTTCAAGTCCCTGCTCCGCGCCCCTTACCTGGGGGTGAGCCTGCTGTTCGCCCTCGCGACGATCGCTACCCTGTTCGCCTGGTACGGGCTGGGAACCTGGCTGCCCAACCTCATGCAGCTGGCCGGCTACAACTTGGGCTCCGCCCTGACCTTCGCCCTGGCCCTCAACCTGGGTGCGGTGGCCGGCTCGGTCATCACGGCCTGGGCCGGGACCCGCTTCGGTCCGATTCCGACGGCGATCGCCGCGGCCGCCGTCGCCGCCGGCGCTCTCGTGGTCCTGGTTGCGGGACCGCCGGTCACCGTCGTGTACCTCATGCTGGTCCTCGCCGGCGTCGGCACCCACGGCACGCAGTGCCTCATCATCGCCTCCGTCGCGAGCCACTATCCCGGGCACCTGCGTGGGACCGCGCTGGGCTGGGCACTGGGGACCGGACGCATCGGCGCCGTCGCCGCACCCCAGATCGGTGGCCTCCTGCTGGCTGCCGGACTGGGCGTCAATTCCAATTTCCTGGCCTTCGCCGGTGCAGCCGCGATAGCAGCGGTCCTGCTGGCCGCCGTCGGGCTCAAACTCAAATCAAAATCCTCAACCTCCCCTTCACTAACAGGAGCAAGCAATGTCTGAGCACGTCCCGTCCACCAGTTTCCTGTCCACCGACGGCTCGTCCACCGATGTCCTCGTCATCGGAGGGGGAATGGCCGGATTGGCAGGAGCCCTCGCGCTGCGGGAAAGCGGCGCCAACGTCACCCTCGTGGAGCGGGCCCCCGAATTCGGCGAGGTCGGCGCCGGGCTGCAGATGGCGCCCAACGCCTCCCGCGTCCTGAAGCGCTGGGGCCTGCTGGACAAGGCCCTGGAGATTGGCGTCCAGCCCAAGCACCTGGTCTTCCGCGACGCCGTCAGCGGCGAGGAGCTCACGCGCCAGAGCCTCGGCGGGGAATTCGAGGAACGCTACGGTGCGCCCTACGTGGTGATCCACCGCAGCGACCTGCACCGGGTCCTGCTCGAGGGCTGCGAAGCGGCGGGCGTGAAACTGGTCAACGATGTCATGGTCGAGAGTGTGGAAACCGTGAACGGCAGGGGAGTGGCCCACACGGCCGCCGGTGTGGACTACGAGGCCGACGTCGTCATCGGCGCCGACGGGCTCAAGTCCACCCTGCGCCCGCTCGTTGCCGGCGACGAGCCGGTCCCCTCAGCCTACGTCGCCTACCGCGGCACCGTGCCCATTACCGAACACACACCCAAAGCGGACCTTGAGGACGTCATTGTCTACCTCGGACCGGACTGCCACCTCGTGCAGTACCCGCTGCGTAAGGGCGAGCTGCTGAACACCGTGGCCGTTTTCAAGTCCGCCTCCTTTGAGCGCGGCGAGGAGCAGTACGGGGGAGTCGACGAGCTCGAGGCCGCGTACAAGGACTGCGTCCCCGCCGTCCAGGCTGCGCTGAAAAACCTGGGCACCAGCATGCGCTGGCCCATGTACGACCGCGATCCGATCGAAAACTGGGTGGCCGGCCGGATGGTGCTGATGGGCGACGCCGCGCACCCGATGCTGCAGTACCTGGCCCAGGGCGCCTGCCAGGCGCTCGAGGACGCAGCAGTGCTGCAGGACGTCACCAACGGCACCGTGTTCACTGCCGACGGCGTCAACCCCGCAGCCTGGGACGGCGCGATCAAGGAATTCAACAACCTCCGCGCCGGCCGCACCGCCAGGGTCCAGCGAACCGCCCGCGTCTGGGGCGAATCCTGGCACGTCTCCGGGCTGGCCCGGACGCTGCGCAATCTGCTTTTCAAGAGCCGGATGGACAACGATTTCCGGTACAACGACTGGCTGTACGGCCAGGACGGCGACGGCGTGCCGGCGGCCCGCGCGGCACACTCCGCCATGGCGGACAAGATTTCCGCCTGATCCGGGCTCCGGGCCGGGCGCCGTCATTGGGTGACCCGTTGCGAGCTCCGGGCCGGC